>CAZOKT010000011.1:0-23245 GCA_964580505.1 uncultured Parabacteroides sp.
CGATGGCGGCATTGAGGAAATTGACGGCATCGTTGCTGACGCCTACGGTCAAGTCGAACACGGCCAATATACCGAGAAATATGACCAGGAACAAGTAGTAGGTCTCCATAAAATCTATTTGAATATTTCAGGGCGCAAAATTAGGAAATGTTTATTTCTCTTCAATCATAAACAATGTTACAATCGTGTTACAAATTTCCCTGTGTCTTCCCCTTGCCGATGCTGATCAGGACATACTGCCCATTTTCTTGTTATTACTTTACTATACTTCTGCAGAGGTTTCATCAAAAGAAAAAGATATGGCTGTGTTGCTTCTGTTATATTTTAACAAATAGTTTTTAAGATATCTTTTAAGCGGAAGTGATAAATTAGGTGAAATTACGAAATGAAATAATGAGTCCGCTTGTATCTTTCAATTGAATTCTATTATAGAGATACCAATTATTCCTTACTTTTTCAATTGAACTTATAACTTCACGCACTATGAAATTTTAGGCCTGTTCCTTGCAAAAAACATCCGCCATACAATATTGCTTTTATAGCTATGTCCCTATTTCTCATAGAAACTTCTTATGTCGAACTCACGTTAATTAATCTGTGCGACTTGCTGCTCGAAGTGCACTTTGTCTCGAGCTTTGTTGCGTACTTTGCTGCGATAATTATAAATCGTGATTAACGAATAACGCAAGAAACGAGCAATCTTGTTGCTGTCTGTAATACCCAGCCTTATGAGTGCGAAAATCCGGAGTTCAGGAGATAACAGATCACCCTGTTTTGGTTTTAATTGCTCATTCTCACGCAAGAGTGAATTAAATTCTCCTACAAAATGCGGAAACATGCTGAGGAATGTCTCATCGAAGCTTTTGTAGAACTTCTCCCGTTCTTCTCCGATAAAAGTTTCAGAACGGATTGTTTTAAACAACTCCTTGATATTAGATGTTATGGCAAGGTTTTCAAGCGTCCGTCGATAATTTTCCATCTTATCTAAGTACATCGTGCATTGCTCTAAATAGTGTACAATATAATCTTGCTTTAAAGTATTGGCAGACGAAAGCTCCTGGTTCACTTGGGATAACCGACGATTTAAATCCTGTAACTGATTATTTATGCGACTCAATTCCAGTCGGGCGGTGCGAAGCTTCGTCATCTGCTTATACACGTAAATAATAGCTATAAGCAAGAAAATAAGCAGGATGGTGATAGAAAAGAAAAGGATTTGCCGCAGCTGTGCCTCGCTTTGTACTTTCATGCGATACGCCTTATCTATAATGGGATAGGTTTGGGTGATACTAATTGTGCGAAACCGGGCATTGCAAAACACGGCATCGTCCATCGAACAATTCAAATACTTGTAAGCTCGCTCGATGTCTCCTAAATTATAAAGCAAGAAAGCTAATTTATGAAGAGCAATATATTCTTTAATAGAGAGTTCGAGGTCTACAATGGCAGATTTGGCAAGATTAAATACTTCCTGCTCTTTGTTGCCAAGTCCCTCGTAGGCCGAAGCTAAATCGAAGGCAATTAGTCCTTTCAGATGACCAGTTTGGTATTTTGCCGGTATATTTTCCAGTACTTGAATAGCTTCATTATATCGTTTTTGTGAAATCAGATTACCGGCTAAAGCCCGCATATAAATCGAACTATCTTTCGGATAAACAACTAACAAAGTATCCGCATAAGCTTTTGCAGCCACGTAATATTTCTCTTGTTCTTCAGCCGTCAATGAATATCCGGCCATTAAATAATAGATGGAATTATAAAGCCAAAAATACCGCTCTACTTGTCTGGTCGTAAGTTTCTCCCTTTCAACAGAATCTAAAGCCTCTATTGATTCTTTGTACATTCCCATTGTGGAGAAAAGTTCTGCCTGATCCATACGAATGTCATTCATGCAATCCCATGTCAAACGTCCGGCAAGGTGCTTTTTCCGATTAACATAGTTCATGGCTGAGTCGGTTTGATAGTTAAAGTATTGCTTGAAGAGGCGATCATAAATATGGTAAAGCACCGAGTCGTTCCCCGCCAAAGGGATAGATTCTTTCAGTTTATCGAGTTGTTTTTCTTTTTGTGCGTCATATTCTTTCCGGTTATTGATTATTACATCCAATTGCTTGAGCATAGCCTCGGTCATATCGTTGGCAGAAGCGAATGTTCCTACCTGTGATGCCGATAGAAAAATGAACAGATACAAATAAAGGAAAAACTTTTTCTTCATGTCGCTATTATTTTTGGATATAAAGATATGTCTTTCGTTATTATTCTCCAAAAATATAGCAAAGTAATGCTTGTTTTTATTTATATAATTCTGATGTATTATAGTCGTTAATAAATTAATTAATAGTTATATATATGATTATCCTATTTATATTTTGCTTACTTGATATTTATTAGGCAAGCAATCATCCTATTTTTGTGACAAAAGTTAATTACACTTTTTTTCTCATACGATATAATTAGTGCTTAATCAAAACTTATCCCTTGTATTTGGCTGCGTGATGCAGGTAAATGCAGGGGTTTCTTTTTTCCTCCAAATACTTTTTGTAACTTGCACACCAAAATGCAAATATATGGATAGAGAATTTAAGTCGAAAGTAGACTGGTGGTATCATGGTCTGATTTTTATCATGGCATTCATCACGGTTTTGTCTTTTGTTGCAGGTGGGGCAGTGCTGATTATGATTACCTCTTTATTGATAACGATGATGCTTATACACAAGCTGTTGACTACATGGTATCGTATTACAGCCGATGGTTATTTGGTAGTGCACTGTAGCATTTTTCCTGAGAAGCGAATAAAAGTGGAAGAGATATCGGCAATCGAAGCAACGGCTATGCCGGTTTCTAGTTACGCACTCTCGTTGGATAGGATGGTTATTTATAAAGGGAATTTGCAATGGTTGCTTATCTCTCCGAAAGATAAAAAGGAATTCTTACGTTGTTTGAGAAAATTCAATCCGGATATAGAGGTTAAGGATTCGAGTATTATATAAATGGTATATTAAATCTAAGGACATGATATACGATGTAGTAATTATCGGTGGAGGACCAGCTGGTTATACCGCAGCAGAGAAAGCCGCAAAAAACGGTTTGTCAACTCTTTTGTTTGAGAAGAAAGCATTGGGCGGTGTTTGTTTGAATGAGGGTTGCGTGCCAACCAAAACACTACTTTATTCAGCAAAAACGTATGATATGATTAAGCATGCAACAAAGTATGCTGTAAGTGCGGAAAATCCTATGTTCGATTATGCGAGAATTATTGCTCGGAAGAATAAAGTTGTAAAAAAACTGACCGCAGGCATTCGTCTGAAAATGAAGGAAAGCGGTGTGGAAGTTATTTCTGGCGAAGCCTATATTCAAGGCAAGGCAGATGACGTATTCGAGGTTATGTGTGGAGACACGACTTATAAGGCATCACACTTGCTGATTTGTACAGGTTCGGAGACGGTCATTCCTTCCATTGAAGGGTTAGCTGAGTCAGACTATTGGACAAGTCGGGAGGCATTGCAGGGCAAAGAGCTTCCGGCATCATTGGTGATTATCGGCGGTGGTGTTATTGGCATGGAGTTCGCTTCGTTCTTCAGTAGCATGGGTACAGAAGTGCATGTGGTGGAGATGTTGGATAAGATACTTGGTTCGATGGATACGGAGTTGTCAACTATGCTTCAAGCAGAATATGCCAAGCGGGGTGTGAAGTTCTATTTAGGGCATAAAGTGACCGGAGTGCAAGGCTCGGAAGTTACGCTCGAGAAGGAGGGTGCGTCTTTTACTTTGCAAGGTGACAAAATCTTGCTGAGTGTAGGTCGCCGACCGATTACGGAGGGCTTCGGCTTGGAGAACTTGGGAGTTGAGTCTTATCGGAATGGCATAAAGGTGAATGAATATATGGAAACTTCGGTGCCAAACGTTTACGCATGCGGGGATATTACTGCCTTTTCTCTTTTGGCGCATACAGCGGTAAGTGAAGCGGAAGTGGCTATCGACCATATCTTGGGTAAGAACCGGGCGATGAGCTATCGGGCTATTCCAAGCGTGGTTTATACCAATCCGGAGATTGCCGGTGTGGGCAAGACGGAAGAGGAACTTCTGGCAAGTGGTACGCCGTATCAGGTGAAAAAGATACCGATGGCTTTCTCGGGTCGTTTTGTGGCAGAAAATGAGATGGGTAATGGCGTATGCAAGCTCATTCTTTCAGAAGATAATGTACTGATTGGCGCACATATTTTAGGAAATCCTGCATCGGAACTAATTATTATCGCGGGTATTGCTATCGAGAAGGGTATGACGGCTGAAGAGTTGAAGTCGTTCGTATTTCCACATCCGACTGTTGGGGAAATCATCAAAGAAGCTTTGTAGAATGGACAGGACAATTGACGATGCTTTGGCGTCTGAGAAGACGCACGGTCAATATCTGAATTTCCCTTATCCATTGTCAATTGTCAATTGAATAGTTATCTTTGTGCCGGAATAAATAAAAAATTATGGAACATCCTTTGCAAATTTACAACACACTGACAAGAAAAAAAGAACAATTCGTTCCACTGCATGAACCGTTTGTGGGTATGTATGTGTGTGGACCTACCGTATATGGTGATGCTCATTTAGGTCATGCACGTCCGGCTATCACTTTCGATATACTGTTCCGTTATTTGAAACATTTAGGTTATAAAGTACGTTATGTGCGGAATATCACCGATGTAGGTCATTTGGAACATGATGCGGATAGCGGCGAAGATAAGATTGCGAAAAAAGCACGCCTTGAGCAACTCGAACCGATGGAAGTCGTGCAGTATTATCTGAATCGTTATCACAAAGCGATGGATGCACTGAATGTATTGCCGCCCAGCATTGAGCCACATGCCAGCGGACATATTATCGAGCAAATCGAGCTGGTGAAACAAATCCTTGATAATGGCTATGCTTATGTGAGCGAGGGCTCGGTTTACTTCGATGTAGAAAAATATAACAAGACACATCATTATGGTGTGCTTTCAGGTAGGAATGTTGAGGATATGCTGAATACGACCCGTGCACTGGATGGCCAGGAAGAGAAGCACAACCCGGTAGATTTTGCTTTGTGGAAGTGCGCACAGCCGGAGCATATCATGCGCTGGCCTTCTCCGTGGAGCAATGGTTTCCCCGGTTGGCATTGCGAATGTACGGCAATGGGACGAAAGTACTTAGGCGAAAGCTTTGATATTCACGGGGGTGGTATGGATTTGATATTTCCACATCATGAATGTGAGATTGCACAAGCTGTTGCTTCCCAAGGGCATGATATGGTGCATTATTGGATGCACAACAATATGATTACTATCAACGGACAAAAGATGGGCAAGTCGTTAGGCAACTTTATTACCTTAGGGCAGTTCTTTTCAGGCGACCATCCGATGTTGACACAAGCCTATTCGGCGATGACCATTCGTTTCTTTATCTTGCAAGCACACTATCGTAGCACGGTAGACTTCAGCAATGAAGCCCTGCAAGCCTCTGAGAAAGGATTGGCTCGCCTATTGGATGCCTATGCAAACTTGGAGAAGCTGAATCCGTCTGCAACATCTTCAGTCGATGTCAAGGATTTGCGCAAGAAATGCTACGAAGCAATGAACGACGACCTGAATACGCCCATCGTTATTTCGCATCTTTTCGATACTACACGTGTCATCAATTCCATAAAAGATGGTAAAGATACTATTTCGGAATCAGATCTGAAGGAGGTGAAAGATTTATTCCATCTCTTCGTATTTGACTTGCTCGGATTGAAAGACGAAACACGAGGCGGAGTAGAGAACGGAAGCATCGAAGCCTTCAGCAAAGCAATGGACTTATTGCTTTCTATCCGTCAGCAAGCAAAAGCCCAAAAGGATTGGACAACATCCGATAAAATCCGTAACGAACTCATCGCCCTTGGGTTCACTATAAAGGATACAAAAGAGGGGGCGGAATGGAAACTTTAGGGAATTAAAACAATGAATATATTTGAATTCTTGCAAGGTGACAGGTTTGCGGTGAATGCCGGTGTCGAACTCTTGGAAGTCCGGAGCGGATATGCGAAAGCACGCATGGCGATTCTTCCGGAGCATTTGAATGGAGGCGGCGTATGTCAGGGTGGAGCGATATTTACGTTGGCGGACTTGGCATTTGCAGCAGCAACGAACAGCCATGCCCGATTGACGCTGTCCATTTCTTCTTCCATCAACTTCTTCCGTGCTGAGAGTAAAGGTTTTCTATATGCCGAAGCACAAGAGGTGTTGGATAAGAAACGGCTTTCGAATTGTGAGGTGCGCATCACGAATGAAGCAGGCGACTTGGTCGCAACGTTCAATGGCACAGGCTATCGTAAAGAGGTAGAACTGCCTTTCAAACCGTTAGAATAGATGGAGCGACTTCGTGCAGCGATGTCTTGTATATCAGTACGAATTTCCCAAAAGATATGCCTAACATTCTTTCTATTTATGCTTAATTTTTACGATAGTTAGGCATAAGAGAAAAAAGTTAGGCATGTCTTTTTTTATTTTTGAGTAGGGGTTATCCTAGAAATGAAATCAATACACCAGCAGCCACGGCTGAACCGATTACACCGGAGATATTGCTTGCCATACAATACTGGAGCACGTGATTCTTCGGGTCGTACTTCAAGGCAATTTCATTAGCAACGCGCGCAGCCATCGGTACAGCACTTAGTCCCGTAGCTCCGATAAGCGGATTAATCTTCTTCTTGCTGAACAGATTCACAATCTTGACAAACAAGATACCTCCGGCAATGGAGAGCGCAAAAGCAAGGAAGCCACCGATAACAATGCCGATAGTTGTCCAGTTGAGGAATGCTTCGGAGGTCATCGTTGCACCTACCGATAAACCTAAGAAGATAGTCGCTGTATTCATGATGCTGTTTGATGCCGCATCCGAAAGACGTAACGTGTTCGTTCCAATCTCCTTAATCAAGTTACCAAACATCAACATACCAATCAGAGGTACTGCCGTAGGAACGAATAGAGCAACTAAAGTTGTTACCACTATCGGAAATACAATCTTCAGGACACGCAGGTTCTTGATTTCGGTAGTAGAGGAGAATTTCTTCTCTTGTTCCTTCATGTTGATACTCAGTTCCTTCTTTGTACACAAAATATTAACCACCAGCGGAATAATCACCGGCACCAAAGCCATATATGAATAAGCAGCGATGGCAATCGGTCCTAATAGATGTGGTGCCAGTTTGATGGTTGTAAAGATGGCTGTCGGACCATCCGCACCGCCAATGATGCCTAAGGAAGCAGCCTCCCTTGGAGTGAAGCCCATCAGAATCGCAACAATTAGTACCGTAAAGATTCCTAACTGTGCTGCCGCTCCAAAGATAGACAGACGCAAATTGCGCAACATCGGACCGAAATCTGTCAATGCCCCCACACCCATAAATATAATCGGAGGCAAGAAGCCGGTCTTAATCAGCAGATAATAGATGAAGTTCATCAATCCCAACTCATGTGCAATGTCATGGAGTGGCATTTCCCAAATGTTCTTCATTACGCCATGTACATTAATCATTCCATTCTCGTCCGCTTGGAGAACTCCCATCTCGCCACCGGGGAAGTTGGCCAACAATACACCAAAAGCAATCGGCACCAACAACAGTGGCTCGTATTGTTTCTTGATACCTAAGTAAAGGAGAATAAATGCAATAACATACATGATAAGGAACTGCGGCTCAGCAATAATATTACTGAATGCAGTCATTTCATATAAATTATGGAATATCTCGTTCATTATTGGATAATCATTAATACATCATCTTCAGAAACAGCATCACCGGCATTGACGCAAATGGCTGCAATTGTACCACTAAACTCACTGCGTACGGTATTGTAGGTTTTCATAGCCTCTACATAACAGAGAATGTCGCCTTCCTTCACAGTATCGCCTACTTTCAGCGGCGTGTCAGCAGCATTCTTTACCAAGAAGAATTTGCCCTCCAGTGGTGAGAGTACTTCTTTTCCTCCTTGTGGTGCCGGTTGTGGAGCCGGAGCAGATACGGAAGTTGCCGCGGGCGTATTTGCCGTATCGCCGAAAGCAACAGTTACACGATATGCTTGCCCGTTAACATCAACCGTCATGACTTGCGGTGTTTTCGGTAAGGCTACCTCAGTGGTCGGCACTTTCTCCTTTTCAGCTCTGCGCTTTGCCACATCAATCTTGAACTCAACCTTAGCTTTACCGGAGCGATAAGCCTCATACTGTGATGGGTGCATAGCATATTCGAATAGTTCCTCGTCATCCTCACCTACTCCCCAATGCTTCTCATTCATCTTCTTCCGATAGGTTTCCAACGTATCCGGATAGTTATCTTGTGGATTCCCGGTAAAGAATTTACGTCCTTCAGCTTCCGCTTTTTCCTTTAATTCGGGAGCCAATTCGCCGGGAAGCTGTCCTGCCTTACCTAAAAGCATATCCCAAATATCATCAGCAATCATGCTCCAGCGCTCTTTGCCTTTCTCCATCTGCATTACGTTCATCAAAGCCAAGTTCTTCACGTATTGGCTGAAAGGTGTTACCAAAGGAGGATAACCGACGCGCGGCCATACATAAGCGACCTCTTCAAACAGTTTAATTAAGAGCTTGTCTTGCTTCATTGGTTTCTTGCCGCGTTTATCACGGCTCTTATTAATGGATTCCAAGTTCTTTTCCAAGTCGGACATTAAACTGCCCATCATTCCGCCCGGAAGACCCGGACCAATCAGCAGAGAATTCATCATGCGGTTACGCGGACTGATGTATAACCCCAGGAAATCATCAATAAATTCTTGAATCATACCGCGTACTTTCATATAAGCCTTCATGTTCACTTCTGGAACGATAAAGCCTGCATCCTTCAACATTGCCTGAACGGCCAAGAGATCCGCATGGCCGGTTCCCCATGAAAGCGGCTCCATGCCTACGTCTATATAATCACATCCTGCTTTGCAAACCTCTAAGATAGAAGCCATACTGAAGCCCGGTCCCGCATGGCTATGGTATTGCACCGGAATATCCGGGTATTTCTTCTTGATATTCGATACAATCTGTCCTAAACTATGCGGACGTCCGATGCCCGCCATATCCTTAATGCAGATTTCATCTGCTCCCTTTTCAATCAGGGTGTAAGCCAGATTAGTGTAATAATCTACTGTATGAATCGGAGAATGGGTAATGCAGAGGCAGCATTGCGAAATCATCCCTGCCTCTTTCGCATATTGGATGGATGGTTCGATGTTACGCACGTCGTTCAATCCGCAGAATGTACGTGCGATATCTGTACCTTGTGCTTTCTTAACTTTATAGAATAGTTGGCGTACATCAGCTGGCACCGGACTCATGCGTAATCCATTCAAGGCGCGGTCGAGCATATGCGTCTGGATACCGGCTTCACGGAAAGGCTTTGTCCATTCGCGAACTGCTCTATTCGGGTTCTCACCAAACAACAGATTTACTTGTTCGAATCCACCTCCATTTGTTTCTACACGGGCGAAACAGCCCATCTCAATAATGGCTGGTGCAACTTTGGTCAATTGGTCTACACGCGGAACATATTTTCCGGCTGATTGCCACATATCGCGGAAAACCAAGCTGAATTTAATCTCTTTTTTCATGACGTAATGTTAGCTATTATAATTTTTCTATTTTAGTTACTTTTCCTAAGCCGTGAGATGCCATACTGACCGCAGATACTATCACGGCTGTCTCTTGGGTGGATAAACTATCTGTCGGCATGGTAACGGCCGATGAGACTGTTGGATGTTTTTTCTTTACAACCGTCTCTTCAGGTGCATATTTATTGACTAAAAGAATTAACCCTTTTCCTAAATAAATAATGATAAGCAGGATAGCAAAAACTGTTGCCATTCCGACGCTCATCAACAATAATCCAAGTTCTAAGTTTTCCATAAAATGAAAGAATAAAATGTTTAGGTGAACAAGTTGTACAAAATCTCTTCAAAAATGACACAAAAATATACATTTATCTGAGAAATTCACATGTCAAACATATAAAAAAGTAAAAAACGATATGGATAATTCCTTTCAGAAGTGCAGTGAGTACATATTTCCGGGCAACGATTTGATGCGGTTGTTCATTTCCAAATCGAATAGAATCGGTGTAAGTTGCTGGATAGAAATCTGTGTCGCTTTGCTCAGTTGATTTATATGCAATTCCTTTTGTTCTCGCAATAAGCGGAGAATTTGTTGGATTTCCGGTGAATCATCAAAGAGAAGCTCGGCTTGTTTGGGAGCGGATATGCTTTGGTTTTGCCATCCTAATGCAGCTATCAAATCTTCAGCCGATGTAATCAATCCGGCCTTATTCTTGCGAATCAGTTCATTGCAGCCGGCGGAATAATAATCATTGCTTTTTCCCGGAAAAGCGAACACTTCCCGGTTATATGAGAAAGCTATATCAGCCGTTACCAATGAACCTCCTTTCCGGGCTGATTCGATAACGACGGTCGCTTCGGAAAGCCCTGCGATAATCCGGTTTCGCTTAAGGAAGTTAGGGCGATCAGGCTCGGTTCCGCTGGGGAAGTCAGTCAGTAATCCTCCGCTCTCCAGCATATTGACGGCTGTTTGCCGATGTGCAGTCGGATAAATACGGTCTAATCCATGCGCCAATACTCCTACCGTCGGGAGATGATATTGCAGTGCGCTGCGATGCGCCTTTACGTCAATCCCGTAAGCCAGACCGCTGACGATAAGCGTATCGGGGTACATGATACGCAGCCCGTCCAAGAGAAAGCTTGTCGCTTCTAATCCGTAAGGCGTGGCATGTCTTGTCCCGACAATACTGAGGATATGCATCGTGTTCAAGTCGGCTGCGCCTTTATAATAGAGAAGAAGCGGAGCATCCGGACACTCCTTCAGCCGCGCCGGATAAGCCACATCCTCAATAAAGAGAGGTGTGATGTGTGCTTTCTCCATAAAATTGATTTCCTTTTCTGCCCGTTGTAATACTTCCGGACGTTTGATTTCTGTAGCTAACAAGGTACCGATTCCGGGTACACGCTCCAATGATTGCCGTTTTTCCTTAAAGACCGCTTCTGCATGGCCGAAGGTATTCAGTAGTTGGCGGGCTAATACTCCTCCGATGCCGTTAATCATAGTTAAGCCGATTTGGTAAAGTAATTCGTTAGTCATCGTTATTGCTTCATTTGAGCCTTTTCTAATAATGTATCGAAATAATCGCCTCGCGTCAGTTTTCCGTTCTCGACTAATACGGTATCTACAGTTCCTTTTACGGCTAAGGTATGCGAGGGTAGCTGATAAATCTCTTGTTCAAATACTAATTTGACACCTTCTTTCCGGACATTCAGGCAAGAGAGGTAACGTTCGCCGCTCCGAAGCGAATGCTTGAATTGGATTTCAACGCGCGAAACAAATGCATCCATGCCACGTTCATGCATATCGCCGAAGTTCTCACCCAGCGATTCCAAGAACTCGTGCCGTGTATGTTCCATGTAATGTTGGTAATTGGCATTATTGACTACGCCTTGCAAATCACATTCATAGTCGCGTACTTTATCTTCGTGTTGAAACAGATAGCTTTTCATTTGAATTCTTTTTTAGGTTCTACAATCTCCATTATATATAAACGGTCGGACGGGCGCACTTTTTCGCTCACTTTGATAGAGAAGCGTTCGCCCTTTACGGCTTGGGGAACCGATTTCAGCTCGACACGGATTTCATCGACTTTCTGCATCACCGCACCCGTTGTAGGGCCGGTAATGAGGATTTCATCGCCTACTTTCAGCGTACCGCTCTCTACCTCAAACTCCGCCACACCTATCTTGTCAAAGTATTTGATGCCGCGTGCGACGTACACCTTCCTGCGGGTTGCGCCTGAACCGTACTTGCTGCTCCATTCGCCTAAGCGTTGTCCTAAGTAATAGCCGTTCCAGAAGCCCCGGTTAAATACCCTCCGGAGGCGTTCGTCCCATTGCGTTATCTTCTCTTCGGTGAATGTACCTTCGCAATACGCCTTGACCGCTTCTTTGTAACATTCCGTCACGATGCGCACATACTCCGGACCGCGTGCCCGTCCTTCTATTTTGAATACCCGTACACCCGCGTCCATCATCTTGTTCATAAAGTGGATAGTCTTCAAGTCTTTGGGCGACATGATGTATTGGTTCTCTATATCCAGCTCGATGTCGCTGTCTTTGTCGTGCACCGTATAGGCACGCCGGCAGATTTGCATACAGGCTCCGCGATTGGCTGAGGCATTCATCTCGTGCAGGCTCAGGTAGCATTTCCCTGAAACCGCCATGCAGAGTGCTCCGTGGGCGAACATCTCGATACGGATAAGCTCGCCTTTCGGCCCTTTTATCTGTTGTCTCTGGATTTCTTCATAGATGGTATGTACCTGCTCCAAGTTGAGTTCGCGTGCCAATACCACGACATCAGCAAAACGGGCATAGAACTTCAGCGCTTCGGCATTCGAGATGTTGAGCTGAGTAGAGAGGTGAACCTCCTGACTGATGCGGTTGGCATAGTCCATAGCTGCCACGTCTGAGGCAATGATCGCCGAAATACCTGCCGATTTTGCTGCATCGATAATCTCCCGCATCAGGGGCAAATCTTCTCCGTATATTACAGTGTTTACCGTCAGATAGCTCTTTATGTCATGTTCGCGGCATATCGTTACAATCCGGCGCAGGTCTTCTGTCGTGAAATTATTGGAGGAACGGGAGCGCATGTTCAAGCCCTCTATTCCGAAGTAAATCGAATCCGCTCCGCCTTGTATGGCTGCCATCAGAGATTCATAAGAACCTACCGGCGCCATGATTTCAAAATCTTTCTCGTTAAATCTCATAGTTTGCATTACTCTCCGCAAAGGTAGGAAAATATGGGCATATCTTAATCGGAATGCAAGCAGAAACCTCCATAAATAATTAAAGGCTGTCTCCCGACAACCTCTAACCAACGTTGTTAACCTTAAATCTAATACTATTATGAAAAAACCACAATGCAAAAGTACGCCTTGTCCCTGTTCCCGCCAAATATTCCCGCTATAAAAAACATTAATGCCCGCTATGAAGGGCGGGAGCGTGTGGAAGGAATGCGCTATTTAAGCCGGACGAATGGAAAAAGATAGGGAGCTTTGCGGACGGAGGCAGGCAGAAATCGGATTATTGCCGGGCAAGGCATCGGAGCAGATTGCATTCGGTCTGCGTGGCAAGTCGGGTGGGTGTAACCTGAAGGGCAGAGGCTATCTGCCCATATATCTCGGACAAGGGGAGGGGCGATTCGTCGCTTTCCACCAATAACCGGTCAGGCCATGCCGCTTGTAAAGCCTCTCTTTGGAAATGTTCTCCGAAAGAGAGGTAAAAGCCATGTTTGACAAGCTGCTCTGCCAATACACCTTTCCCACGGAAGCCATGCACAATCCATGCGCAAGAGGGGCGTAATTCCTTATGTAGAGCCAGCATCTCTTGCCACGCCTTGACGCAATGGATAAGCAAAGGCTTGTGCAACGTCTCGGCAAGCAGGGCTTGTTCCCGGAAGAGGCGGAGCTGGACGGATAAGGGAGTGGCCATGCGTTTGTCTAATCCGGCTTCGCCTATCAGCTTGACTTCCGGTGCTCGGGCTGCGTCTTTGAGCTGTGCGAGCTGCGCTTCTCCCTCCTGCTCGATAAACCACGGGTGGATACCTGCGGAAATGCAGGCATAATCCGGTCGTTCTTTACCTATCATCCAATTCAGACAGCACGAGAAATCCTCCGTCTGTTCGTCGGGCAAGGTGTGGGTATGTATATCGGTCAGTCTCATAAACGCCTTGTATATATAAAGAAAGCACGGAGATGCGTAGAGTAAATATACGCTGCATCTCCGTGCCTGTCAACTTTAATTAGTCAATAATTCCTCATCCTTCTGTTAATAGTTCTGCTTCATCGGCTCGAAGAATGCCTGTGGATGCAGACAAGCCGGGCACTTCTGCGGAGCGTTCTTCGAAGAAATCACAAATCCGCAGTTACGGCATTGCCACAAGATTTCTTCGTCTCTTTCGAATACCTTTCCTGCTTCTACGCGAGCCAGCAACGCACGGTAACGTTTCTCGTGCTCTGCTTCCACTTTCGCAATCATGCGGAAAGCCGTTGCTATTTCCGTAAAGCCCTCTTCATCGGCAATCTTTGCGAATTCCGGGTACATTTCTGCCCATTCTTCGTTTTCTCCTGCGGCTGCAGCTTCCAAGTTCTCTTTCGTAGTACTTATGATGCCTGCCGGAAAGGAACAGGTGATTTCCACCGCGCCGCCTTCCATAAACTTGAAGAACCGCTTGGCGTGTTCTTTTTCCTGTTCGGCTGTTTCCATAAATACAGCGGCAATCTGTTCGTAACCCTCTTTCTTTGCCACGCTTGCAAAGAATGTATAACGGCTTCTTGCTTGTGATTCACCTGCGAATGACTTCAGCAAATTCTGTTCGGTACGTGTACCTTTGATACTCTTTTCCATGTGTGCTAATTTATATAAGTTATAAGATAAATAATCAGTGCTCTGTTTTTACAACAAACAAAAGTAGAAATAAGTTTTGACTTGCGGGTAATAAATCAAAACGATTCTTTTTATGCGCCGATAGATATTGTCTATAGGGTACACCGCTCGTTGTCTGAATCAGAGTGTAATCGGAAGTATTCCGTATATATTGATTGGAAAGCTTTTAAGTTTACAAAATGATAGTTATTTTTGCAGCTGAAATCGTTTGATGTTTGATATAAGAATACGTGTATGGAAAGCAATCCGCATAATGCATCTATCTTGTTAATTTATACCGGTGGAACCATAGGTATGATTCAGAATCAGGAGACTGGCACGCTCGAACCGTTCAACTTCCAGTATCTGCAACAGCATATTCCCGATTTGAACCGCTTGAATTGCACGATTTCGACGGTGCAGTTTGAAAGACCTTTAGACTCGGCGGAGATTGGTCCGGAGTCATGGGTCAAGATTGCGCATATCATTGCGGATAACTATGCGAAGTATGACGGTTTTGTGGTGTTGCATGGTACGGACACGATGGCTTTTACCGCGTCTGCGCTTAGCTTCATGCTGGAGAACCTGAGCAAGCCGGTTATCCTGACGGGCTCGCAATTGCCTTTGGGGATGTTGCGGACAGACGGGAAGGAGAATCTGGTTACGGCGATTGAGATAGCGGCTGCCCGGGATGGTGACGTACCGATGATTCAGGAGGTTTGTATCTTCTTCGAGAACGACCTGATGCGGGGCAACCGGACGAGCAAGACCAACGCGGACAACTTCAATGCGTTTCATTCCTATAATTATCCGGTGCTGGCGCATGCCGGAATTGCCATCCATTATAATCTGCCGCATATCTATCGCCCTATCCTGCGCAAGCCTTTGAAGCCACACTTCGAGTTTGACAACCATATCGCCATCCTGAAGCTCTTTCCCGGTATGTCTCCGTTGGTAGTCGAAAGCGTGCTGAATACGCCGGAGCTGAAGGGCGTCGTGCTGGAAACGTTCGGTAGCGGGAATGCACCTACGGACTCGTGGTTCCTTTCGCGCCTGAAAGAGGCGACCGACAAGGGCATCGTCATCGTGAACGTGACGCAATGCCACTCCGGAAGCGTGGAGATGGAGCGTTATGAGACGGGCTATCATCTGTCGGAAACAGGCGTAATCAGCGGATATGACAGTACGACCGAAAGCGCCGTAACCAAGCTGATGTGCCTCTTCGGTGAGCGCATGTCGCCCCAAGAGGTCAAAGAGTATATGCAATGCTCGTTAATAGGGGAAATCTCCGTTCGGCAATAATAAGGTGCCTCTTACGGTCGAAAGAGGGTATCCCTTCCGATAAGAATAGGCTGTCTCTTACGACCGAGAGAGGGTGCCCCTTACGGTCGAGCGGACTACCCTCTTCAAATTTTCTGCCTACTCCATCCTCAACATGCTCCGTTTTGCGGCAATGGATTCTTTTGCCGGAGTAGATTGGCGCGTACAATAATTGAACTCTGTAGACTTTTCTCCACTATAAGATTCCCACACCAACGTCAGCTTTACGGTCTTCCCCTCTGTATCAGGCAGGCTATCCAAGCTAAATGCCACCAATCCATCTACCATCGAGCCGGATGTATCCCCAAAAGCATTGTGCCGGAACTCTACTTCGTAAGGATTCTCCGGATTCTGGTTCAACAATAGATTGACGAAGTGTTTCGTCCCATTGCTTCCTGTCAGCGTACGGAAACGCAAAGTCAGATAACCATCTTCGGCAATAGTCACCCAATCATTCACGATTTCCACAGGATCGACTCCATACACCGAATCATTCTGCAAGCCTAAATCCGGAGCCGGTTGCTTTGTTAGGATGCTATCAATCCAATTCACCTGAACGGCATACGTATAACCATCGCTCGGCTCATTTACGATTTTGAAGTTTGTCAATGCACGAACTTCCTTCGAGCCGAAAGGAGAAGAGGTAAGATTCACCGGAAGCAAGGTCGTATTATCATCCAATTGCAAGAAAAACGAGTTCTCACTCGTAGGCTTTACCGTAACAAGCGCATTTGGCTCTATCATATAGTAATTATCATCATCATCGTCCAAACAGGATTGCATACCAAACGCCCCTAATATGGCGATTGCGGCCACCAACCATTTCTTCATATACTTTTTCATAATACTTAATTTATTCGTTAACTATAAAAACTACATAAAGAATAATGCACTTAGGAGCAAGAATGCTGCATAGTATATGTTAATTATCGCAATAAAAAGAAACACTGAAGACTTGCTATTGCCGACGTTTCCCGACAAACATCGTTATATTCATCCGCATTTATGCCTGACTTCCTTCGGATATTATGTAGAGAAAAAAAGCTATCCACAAATAAAATCATCCCCTATCAAACCTAAAGACATACCCCCGGCACGAAGCAAGAGTTTGAAAAGCTAAATCTTAGCCAAAGGACATATAAATTCAGGAAAAATAAAGTATCTTTGCAACGCTGTTACGATCTGAATATTTACAAAACAAATCATATATGATTCTATTCTTTCAATCTCCTATAAAAACGGTGCTGGCAGTAGAGGCAAAGCATGCGTTTACATCGGAAGAGACACAAAAGCTCGTATGGTTATTTAGCGGAGCCGTGCCGGTAGAGGCAGAGACAATAAACGGATGGTTTGTCGGTCCGCGTCGTGAAATGATTACTCCGTGGAGTACAAACGCAGTGGAAATTACCCAGAACATGGGATTAGACGGCATCGGCCGCATTGAAGAATATTTTCCTGTAACTTCTGGCGAAGCGGAACATGACCCGATGTTGCAACGTATCTATAACGGGTTAAACCAAGATATCTTCACCATTGACAAACAGCCTGCCCCGATTGTCTATATTGATGATTTGGAGGCTTACAACCAGCAGGAAGGTTTGGCACTGAGCAACGAAGAAATCGCTTACTTAAAAGGGGTGAGTGAGAAGATTGGCAGGAAACTGACCGATAGCGAAGTGTTCGGTTTCTCACAAGTAAATTCGGAACATTGCCGGCATAAAATCTTTGGAGGTACGTTCATTATAGACGGAGAAGAGAAAGAAAGCTCGCTTTTCGCATTGATTAAAAAGACTTCGGCAGAGAATCCAAACAAGTTGGTTTCAGCCTATAAAGATAATGTAGCTTTCAATGACGGTCCGGTTATCGAACAATTCGCTCCGAAGAGCGGAGACAAACCGGATTATTACGAAACGAAAGAGATTCAAACGGTCATCTCCCTAAAGGCAGAAACGCACAATTTCCCAACCACCGTAGAGCCGTTCAATGGGGCTGCTACCGGTTCAGGCGGTGAAATCAGAGACCGTTTGGGCGGAGGTAAAGCCTCTTTGCCGCTGGCAGGTACGGCAGTTTACATGACGTCTTATCCTCGTACTGAGGGAGCCCGCGAATGGGAAAAGATACTGGACCCGCGTCCTTGGCTCTATCAAACTCCGGAACAAATCCTGATTAAAGCCTCGAATGGAGCTTCCGACTTCGGAAATAAATTCGGTCAACCGCTGATTTGCGGGTCATTGCTCACATTCGAACATGCCGAGAACGGGATGAAATATGCTTACGACAAAGTCATCATGCTTGCAGGAGGTGTGGGCTATGCTAATAAGCGTGACGCATTGAAAGGCGACCCCAAGCCGGGAGAGGAAGTAATCGTATTAGGTGGTGATAACTATCGTATCGGTATGGGAGGAGGTGCAGTATCTTCGGTAAATACCGGACAATATACAAGCGGTATCGAATTAAATGCCGTGCAACGAGCCAACCCGGAAATGCAGAAACGCGTAGCAAATGTGATTCGTTCGATTGCAGAATCGGAAGATAATCCAATCGTCTCTATCCATGACCACGGAGCGGGCGGACATCTGAACTGCCTCTCTGAATTGGTGGAAGCAACGGGTGGACATATCGACATGAGCAAGCTCCCGATTGGCGACCCTACACTCTCGGCAAAGGAGATTATAGGAAACGAAAGCCAAGAGCGCATGGGATTATTGATGGAAGAAAAAGACGTAGAACGTGTACGCCGCATTGCCGACCGAGAACGTTCACCGATGTATGTAGTGGGCGAAACGACTGATGATATGAAGTTCGTATTCGAACAGGCGGACGGTGTAAAGCCCATTGACATCAAATTAGAATACATGTTTGGTAAACCACCACGTACCATCATGAAAGACCATACGGTAAATGTTTCCTACCAACCGATAGTCTATAAAGAATCTGAACTACATCATTATTTAGAAAACGTATTACAATTGGAGGCTGTAGCTTGCAAGGACTGGTTGACGAATAAAGTAGACCGTTCTGTCTCCGGCAAAGTGGCTCGTCAGCAATGCCAAGGCGAATTGCAATTGCCGTTGAGCGATCTCGGAGCCGTAGCATTGGATTATCGAGGAAAGGCAGGCATCGCAACGTCAATTGGACACGCACCTCAGGTGGCAATGGTCGATCCCGCAGCTGGTTCCGTGATGGCTATAGCCGAAGCTTTGACCAACATTGTATTTGCGCCACTGAAAGATAAACTGGAAAGTGTATCGTTGAGCGCAAATTGGATGTGGCCGTGCCGCAACGAAGGTGAGGATGCACGTTTGTATAAAGCTGTGCAAGCAGCTTCTGATTTTGCAATTGCATTGGGCATCAATATCCCGACTGGAAAAGACTCCCTCTCGATGACGCAAAAATATGGCGACGACAAGGTTATTTCTCCTGGCACGGTGATTATCTCGGCCGGTGCGGAGGTAAGCGATGTAAAGAAAATAGTTTCGCCGGTATTAGTTCATGAACGTAATACTTACATTTATTATATAGACTTCTCGTTCGACGGACTGAAGTTGGGCGGTTCGGCTCTGGCACAGACGTTAAACAAACTGGGTGACGACGTTCCGACTGTGAAGGATGCGGAGTATTTCAGCGATGCTTTCAACACCGTGCAGAATGCTATCGAGAATGGTTTGATTCTGGCCGGGCATGATATTTCTGCCGGAGGTATGATTACTACCTTATTGGAGATGTGTTTTGCAAACGTAGAAGGCGGATTGGAAGTCAATCTGGATAAGATAAACGAACCGGACATTGTGAAGATTCTTTTTGCCGAAAATCCGGGTATTATCGTTCAAGTGAAAGAAAAGAAAGCATTCGAGAAGTTGATGTTGGATGCAGGCGTAGGATTCGCTGAAATTGCAAAACCAACAGCAGAACGGCATATTTTAGTTTCAAAAGAAGGCATCCAATATCATTTTGGTATCGATTATATGCGTGATGTTTGGTATGAATCTTCTTATAAGTTAGATATCAAGCAGAGTGGTAATACGTGTGCAGGAAACCGTTTTGAGAACTATAAGATGCAACCGTTGGAATTTAAATATCCCAAAGGCTTCAGCGGAAAGTTAGCTGATTTAGGTTTGACGTTCGACCGCCGAGGAGCAAGTGGCATTCGGGCGGCAGTTATCCGTGAGAAGGGTTGCCAATGCGAGCGTGAGACCTCTTATGCCTTATATCTCGCAGGCTTCGATGTGAAGGATGTACATATGACAGACCTCGCAAGCGGTCGCGAAACGTTAGATGATGTGAACATGATTGTTTTCTGCGGTGGCTTCTCCAATTCGGATGTGTTAGGTTCGGCAAAAGGTTGGGCAGCCGGCATCCTCTTCAATGAAAAGGCAAAGAATGCTATTGACAATTTTTATGCTCGCAAAGATACGTTAAGCTTAGGCATCTGTAATGGTTGCCAACTGATGGCGGAATTGGGTGTTATCTATCCGGAGCACGCCCAAAAGCACAAGATGTTACACAACGATTCGCATAAATTCGAGTCCAATTTCGTCACACTCGAAATTCCGAAGAACCACTCTGTTATGTTTGGTTCGCTGAGTGGATGCAAGATTGGCGCATGGGTAGCTCATGGCGAAGGTAAATTTGGCTTCCCTTATGGCGAAAAAGAATACCATATCATAGCGAAGTATAATTACGAAGGCTATCCGGCTAACCCAAATGGTTCACCGTGGTCTGTTGCTGGAGTTTGCTCGCACGATGGTCGTCACCTTGCCATGATGCCCCACTTGGAACGAGCTCTCTTTCCATGGCAGTGTGGTTATTATCCCACAGACCGCAAGGGTGATGAGGTTACACCATGGATTGAAGCGTTTGTAAATGCACGGAAATGGATCGAAAAATCAATAGAAGTCATCCCACATCCGTAAATAAGTGCACAGTTCCGATTTAAAATATGATTCACAAAAGGATATGGTTTACAGCTCTTGTTGGAGCAGTTTTGGCGGGCGGTTGCCGGCAAGTGACACAGGAGCAGGTGTTGGCGGAAGGACTGGTCACGTATAAAGAGATAACGGACAGCGGAGACACGCTGACAGGAGTAAGGCGCATGGCAGACAGCACGGTGCTGGTGGCTCCGGCAAACTACCGGAGCATCCGTGCCGAAGAACATTTTCTGGTTTGCCGGAAGGGCGAATACAGCTACGAAGTGTTTTTCAGGGACACAGGGAAAAAGTTAGGCAGGTTTGACACATTCAACCGCTTTGTGCGGGAGAGCTGCGATTATTACATAGGCACCAGCTACCGCACGTATTGCTTCTATTTCCCGAAACACAACCTGACGCTCCGCACAGACGAAGCCGAAATGAATGTGCACGGCATCCGCCTGAAAGTGGACGGCGAATGGCAGACCCGGGATTTCGAAGGCGGAGAGCTGAATGGCACACAGAGCCACGGAGAAACAAAAAAATGATTTTAATTAGTTGGTTATGTTTAATTCAATTTGTATAAAAACAACAGGATTCTTATGGAAGCTGCCGATTCTTGCGGGAGCGATATGCTTATGCACCTGCAGTGACGATTCTGATCTCGGTTCTACTCCAATTTCTGATCCTGACAATGGCGAAGTGTCATTTGTCATCACAAATGAAAGCGGGAGCGGAACAGGTTCAACGGATTCTCCTGCTGTGGTTGCTTACGGTGATACGCTTAATATGGTTATAAGCCAGAAAAGCAGTTACACTGATTCTGATGGAACGGTATTTACTTGTGAGCCTGAAGCGACAATCTCGCTTTATGTGGCAATAGATACTGTATATGTGCAAAATGAAAATCTTTTAACTGAAATTCAAGAAGACTCGCAGGTTCAAACTTCTGAAAGCGGAACGAATCCGGTCAGTCACAAATTGGCACAGGTCTTTGACGTTGGCGGGCAGTCAATCTATTTTGATTTGGGCTATGAAGTTTACACTTATATCAATAGCGCAGATCAAACCATTGAAATGCCTTATATTAAGTTAAACCAGGCCAACTACGGAAGTGCGGCAACAGATGAAACGGAAGAAACCGCGGCGGAAACAAAAGCATCGACAGAAATATCGGATATGGTCGTTACCATAACGCCACTGGCTTCCACCAGAGCCGTTGTCAACGATACTGTCTTATACAATGTCAATGTTCTCTTTAATCTGGAAGCAGAAAGCCAAAATGCCAAAGAAGAAGTCAGCCAGACGATTGTTTTTTCTGTAAATTACATTGGTGCCGTTGTCTCATCATCTGATCCTGAACTGGTGAAAGTGGAATATCGCACTGGCTACGTCTGGGAAGAAGCCCATGACAACTTGAAGCTGGCGTATTATCCTATCGTCTATCGCGACAGATATTACAGCAGTGGCGACAGTATCACGGATACTTTTGTAGACGCGGGCCATATGGTGACGAAATTAGCATACTTTAATTATGACAGACCGTCAATTAGAATAGACTCGACATATTTTCTTAACGCATCTTCATATATCGTAAATAATGATAGTGTTTCAATTAAAAGCGGGAGCACGGAGGTTCCTGATATTTCAACCTTGACAACAGCTGTTTGGCGGGATGAATATATGACTGATCCTGCAGGAACATCATGGAGCGACTATTCTATAAGCAAGTTATATGATGTGAATGCGTTTGTTGCCGCAGATAATGTTGCGTCTGACGGAAACTGGCAAACAAGTTCTTTGGAAACAGGGTGGTATTTCAGGGATATACATTATAGAAAAAGCATGAGGCTTTTAGATGGTGAAGTTTACATAGATGCCTATGTAATAGATCTTAAAATATATGATCAGTTTCTGGTAATTGACGGAAGATTGATAGACTTTTTGGAATATCAGCCGCAGTATAACTTTAATATGAAATCAGAGTATGGATCAGGAAGCCTTGTTAATACTTTGGAATGTAATTTTGTGTTTATGGGGCGCAATTTCTATTGTGCAGTAATTGATACTATCACTCAGTATTAGTCTTCTTAAGTAAAAACAGCCTGTCTCAAATATACTGCACCCCAAAAGTTTTGTGTCCTGCTTTTGGGGTGCAGGGCAAACGCATCTGATTTTGCATTTTGGAAGACAGCCTGTTAATTTTTAGTTTTTTTCAAGGGGGAAGAAAGCCTAATGTAACGTGAATTCGATATAAGAAAAACAGATAACGGCAGGAGAACGGTTCTCTGTTCATTACCCGATGGAAAGGCTGATTCCGGATGCTTTCTATGGCTTTTGAGGTAGCCTTTTTCTGCTTTTTATCGCATCCATTCTCTTCATAGTGCATGAACTTATAACTTCGTGGACTCTGAACTTCTAACTTCGCGGACTCTGAACTTCTAACTTCGCGGACTCTGAACTTCTAACTTCACGGACTCTGAACTTCTAACTTCACGGACTTTGAACTTCTAACTTCGCGGACTTTGA
>CAZOKT010000012.1:0-23075 GCA_964580505.1 uncultured Parabacteroides sp.
TGCACGCTGAAATTTTAGGCTTACAAGAAGAGGCTGTGTTTGGTTATAAAGGCGTTTGGAGTTTTAATGCGAATAAAAACAACAAACCCTGACTTTCCGAAGAGAATCAGGGTTTGTATAAACTTTATAGAGAGGGAATATTATTCTCTCTTTCCCAATTTGTGGTCAATAATGCCATAATGGTGGTCGCCGTAGTTCTTCAGGTCATCCAAGATACCTTTAGCCGTAGCCTCTTCTTCTACCTGTTCACGAACGAAGTCGAACAAGAACGCACGCGAAGCATGGTCTTTATCCTCTTCGGCGATGTTCAGCATTTTGTCTATCAATTCTGAAACATAAGTCTCATGTTTGTAGACATGCTCGAATACTTCAACCGGAGAACCCCATGCCGTCGGAACGACATTAACCTGTCCAATCACGATGTCGCCCCCACGTTCGATGCAATAATCTATCATCTTACGTGCATGTTCCAACTCTTCTTCAGCTTGTTTTTCCATCCATTTGGCAAAACCGTTCAAGGCTTGTTTCTTGAAATAAACAGCCATTGATAAATAAAGGTTTGAAGACCACATTTCTGCATTCACTTGTGCGTTGAATGCTTCTGATAATTTTGTACTCAGAGTCATAATAACTTAATTTTAGTAGTTCTTATTCTACTAAGGAGTCTTACAAAAAACGTGCTAATAACGATAGAATGAGAGATTTTCTTGTTTAAAATTGTTTATAAAAGTACAAATCTTCTCTATTTCTGCCTCGCCGTAATTGATATAAACTTCTGCCGAACGATGGAAATCCTCGTTACTGTTGGCATCTTGCAACAGGAGATAGCCCATTACGCAATGCGCTCCGGCTTCTACCAAACGGCGTGCATGGAAATCAATGTATGCACTTTCTTTCGTCTCTGTTACCTTCTCAACCAAAGCTGCATATTTGTCAGTCATTGCCTGCAAACGTGTCTGCAAAGGTTTCAACTCTTCTTTGTATGCAATTTTGTCATATTCGCGAATCCGGTTCAAGTAGGTTCCGGTAGTTACGTGGCGGATTGCAGCGACAACCTGCAATTGCGTAGTTCCTTCGTAGATATTGGTAATACGAGCATCCCGATAGAGCCGTTCACACGTATAATCTTTCATGAAACCTGAACCACCGTGGATTTGAATGGCATCATACGCATTCTGATTTGCATATTCCGTAGTCATTCCTTTGCCCATCGGAGTGAATGCATCCGCTAATTTGTTGTATTTCTTTAATTCCTGACGTTCTTCCGGAGTCAGTTTACGTTCTTTTGAAATATCATCCAAGGCCTTATAGACATCTACGAAACGAGCGGTTTCATACAATATCGCACGAGAAGCATCTGCCTTGGCACGCATTAATGATAACATTTCAGAAATGGCAGGGAATTGGATGATAGCTTTGCCAAACTGCTTACGGTCTATGGCGTACGCATATCCTTCACGATAAGCAGCTTCGCTTAGTCCGACAGCTTGTGCCATGATTCCTAAACGGGCACTGTTCATGAGTGCCATGACATACTTAATCAAGCCTAATTTACGGTCTCCGCATAATTCTGCTTTGGCATTCTTGAATACCAATTCACATGTTGGAGAGCCTTTGATACCCATCTTGTTTTCGATGCGGCGCACATTCACGCCACCGTTTCGTTTGTCATAGATAAACATGGACAAACCACGGCCGTCATGTGTTCCCTCTTCCGAGCGAGCCAATACCAGATGAATATCCGCATCGCCATTCGTAATGAAACGTTTAACGCCATTTAAATACCAACAATCATCTGTTTCACTATATGTTGCTTTTAGCATAACCGATTGCAAATCTGATCCTGCATCCGGTTCTGTTAAATCCATTGACATTGTTTCGCCGGCACAAACGCGCGGAATGAAACGTTGACGTTGGTCTTCGCTGCCAAATTCGTACAAGGTCTCTGCACAATCCTGCAAGCCCCAAAGATTTTCAAACCCGGCATCTGCCCGTGAGACCATGTCTGCTGCCATAATGTAAGGTACAGTCGGGAAGTTCAGTCCGCCGTAACGACGTGGCATGGCTATTCCCATCAATCCCGCTTTGCGGACAGCATCCAAATTAGCTTGTGTGCCACTTGCATACGTTACTCGTCCGTTTGCTACGCTGGGGCCTTCATGGTCTACGCTTTCGGCATTAGGTGCTATGATTTCTCCGCAGATTTCCCCAACGATTTCCAGTACTTTCTCGTAACTATCCATTGCATCCTCGAAATCTTGAGGTGCATAATCATATTTATCCTTATCGGCAAAGCCGCGTTCCTTCAGTTCTACAATACGTTGCATCAACGGATGATGCAAGTGATGTTTAAGACTTGGATTATCGGTATAGTAGTTCATTTTATTTACTATTCTTCTTGTAATACTTAATCATCTTAGGAATGACTTCTTCTACGGTGCCGTTGATAACATAATCGGCAATGGCATTGATAGGAGCATTCTCGTCGTTGTTGATAGAGATAATAATACCTGCGTCTTGCATTCCGGCAATATGCTGGATTTGTCCGGAGATGCCACAAGCAATATAAAGTTTCGGACGGACGGTTACGCCTGTTTGTCCGATTTGACGGTCGTGGTCACAGAATCCGGCATCTACGGCAGCACGGCTTGCACCTACCTCTGCGTGAAGCTCTTTCGCTAATTCGAAAAGCATATCGAATCCTTCTTTCGACCCCATACCGTAACCTCCGGCAACGATAATCGGTGCTCCTTTCAGGTTATGCTTTGCTTTTTCTACATGACGGTCGATAACCTTTACGACATATTCCGTTTCATGCACATATTTTGCTACGTCGTGGCGGATAACTTCACCTTGGTAATTAGGATCATAAACCTCTTTTTTCATTACACCTTCACGAACTGTAGCCATTTGTGGGCGATGTTCCGGATTGATAATTGTAGCTACGATATTTCCACCGAATGCCGGACGGATTTGATACAACAGGTTTTCGTAGGTTTTACCAGCTTTCTTGTCTTCATGTGAGCCGATTTCCAATGAGGTGCAATCCGCCGTCAAGCCGCTGGTCAGGGCTGAAGATACACGCGGCCCTAAGTCGCGCCCAATCACCGTTGCGCCCATCAAGCAAATTTGCGGCTTTTCTTCTTTGAAGAGGTTTATCATGATAGACGCATGAGGCAAAGTCGTATAAGGGAATAATCCCGGTGCGTCAAATATATGCACTTTATCTACGCCAAACGGTAACACTTGTTCTTCTACGTTTTCCAAACCGCTACCGGCCACTATCGCTTCCAGCTTGCAGCCCAACTGATTGGCTAATTTCCGTCCTTTGGTAAGCAGTTCTAAACTTACATCGGCAACTGTCTTGCCTTCCAGTTCACAATATACAAATATGTTGTTCATTGTTCTTCGTTTTTACCCAATCGTGTGATTAGCTAACAGTTCGACAATCAAGTTCTCTATATCTTCGTCCGAGCCGCTCAGCGTTTTGCTCTCTTTGGCTTGGAACACAATATTCTGGATAGACTTTACCTTAGTCGGCGAGCCACTAAGTCCGCATTGCTTTACATCGCCTTCCACATCGGCTACGCTCCATTCCTCGATATTCAGGTACGGGCGTGTTTCGTACAACTCGGCATACGGTACTTCTGCCGGACGTTCCTGTTTCCCCAGCGCACGTTTGTACTTCTGCACCAGTTTAGCATTGCGCGGACGGCATGGAGCTGCTGAACCGTTTACTGTAACAACCAATGGCAACGGAGCTTCAACGGTCTCTACGCCGCCATCAATATGCCGTTTCACAATGATGCTACGTTTCTCTTCATCTACATCCAGAATTTCTTCTGCGTACGTAACTTGTGCCAGACCCAACTTCTCGGCCACTTGTGGTCCAACCTGCGCCGTATCTCCATCAATAGCTTGGCGTCCACCTACAATAATATCGTAATTGTTGATTTTCTTAATCGCCGTTGCCAACGCATAAGAGGTAGCAAGCGTATCGGCACCGGCAAAGGCACGGTCGGTTAGGAGATAACCCTTATCGGCACCTCTGTACAAACCTTCTCGGATGATTTCGGCAGCACGACCAGGTCCCATTGTCAGCAACGTAACAGTTGATCCCGGATGGGTATCTTTCAGGCGTAAAGCCTGCTCTAATGCATTCAGGTCTTCCGGATTAAAGATGGCAGGAAGCGCGGCGCGATTGACTGTCCCGTCTTCTTTCATTGCGTCCTTTCCTACATTCCGTGTATCTGGAACCTGCTTTGCTAATACAATAATTTTTAAACTCATCTTATAGGATATTAGATTCTAATTTTCTTACGCTTGCAAAAGTAAGGATTAAATCGAATATGCAAAATGAAATGGAGAGAAATCTGCTATTTCTGGAACAGATTTGTAGCAATATGTTTGTGTTTTACAGCATTTCAGGCTATTTTTGATACAATGCAATGTTAATTCAAGTGAAGTTTTGGTTGCAAAATTCCAAGCTGAATGTCCGTACCTGAAGAAAATAAGCTCGGAGTGATTCACATCAATCCGAACCTAATTATGAAAGAAAATCATTTAGTATTTCAATGAAGTATCTTCAAATTTAGAGTAGCATACCACCTGCTACTTCTTCGGCTACAGCCTTGCCTTTGATGGCTTCAACCAATGCGAGACCGAAGTCAAATACCAAGCCGGGACCTTTTCCGGTGATAACATTATCATCTATTTCAACATTGGCTCCGCAAGTTGTTGCGCCGATGAGGTACTCTTCAAAACTTGGATAACAAGTCGCTTTGCGTCCTTTAAGCAGACCTAAACCACCCAAAACCAACGGTGCGGCACAAATGGCAGCTACGATTCGCCCTTCACGATATTGCTGTAGCAAAGCTTCTTTCAGAGCTGTACAGTTGTTCAAGTTGGTTGCTCCGGGTAGTCCGCCTGGTAAGATTAAAGCTAAGGCATCTGCGAGTGGAGCTTCTTCCAGCAGATAGTCCGCTTGAATAGGAATATTATGTGCACCTTTAACTATTTTATTGTCTGTAATAGATACGGTTGCGGTATCTATCCCGGCACGGCGTAAGATATCGGCTGTACCGATGGCTTCTATCTCTTCGAAGCCTGTGGCTAAAAATACAAATGCTTTTTCCATCGTTTTATTATTTAAGTTTATAGACATAGGTGATTGTTCCGCTTTGATTGTTTGCCCCACTAATACTGTTAAATGTGGCTTTTTTAGCGGCATCCAATGCGCTTTTACGCATTGAAGCATTATCAATGTTGGTTCCGCGACCGATTTCTGCAAAGATAACGTATCCTTTTGGATTTACTGTAATATTTATTACGATTTTTCCTTCCTCTTGGATGGTGTAGGCGGGGCGGGGAAGTCCGCCGGCTCCTAATGAGCGGCCGTTGAGGTTGAATGAGCCATAGCCTCCGATTCCCTCATCTTCTCCATGATCGGAATTACCGAACGGGCTACCTTGATTCCCGATGCCTTCCGTTGCGTTTCCCTGACTGTTGCCCTCTGCTGCACCGATTCCGAATGCGCCGGCCACTTTGTTACTGATAGCCTCGGCCTGTTTACGGCGTTCTTCAGCGATACGTTTGGCTTCCGCTTCTTTTTCTTTACGGATACGTTCTTGCTCTTCGGCTTCTTTCCGCTTTTTCTCTTCTTCCGCTTTTTTGCGCATCTCTTCTTCTTTCTTTTGCTCGTCTAACGAGACGCTCTCTTCCAGGTCTTGTGTCAATAGTTCCTCTTTCGGGGACTCTACTGTCGGTTGTTGGGGAGTTGGCGGAGGAGGCGTAGTCGTTTCTTGCGGAAGTTGCTGGCCGGTGTAGCGTGGTTCAAATATTCCGGCCGCACTATCCACATTGCCGAAGTTCACCAATACCCCCCCGTCTTCTTCTGGTATGGCCGCTTGAAGTACCGTAAACCAGAGGATTAAGAAGATAATGGCATGGAAAGCAACTGAGCCGATAACACCATATATATCATCTTTATTTAACTTCATAAATAATCATTTTATAGTCGTACATTTGTACGTCGTTAATTGCCACTTCAATTGCAATTACCTTTGCGGCCTTGTAGCCAGTACCATCCTGAACTTATTCTCGTTTGCAATATTGAGAATCTTTACGATTTCCTTGTAAGGTACAGTCTCGTCGGCATACAATGCTACATACATCTCCGGTTCTTTTGCATAGCATTCCTGCAAGAATGGAGTGATTTCCTGGAAAGAAACCTGTTTCTCCTTTTGCTTGCCGAATGCGACGTAGTAGTTCAATCTTGCGTCAATCGTAACACGCGTCAAAGGCTTGGCTGCGGTCTGCTTTTGTGATTGAGGCAACGTAACCTTGATGGCATTCGGAATTACGACCGTCGATGTAACCATAAAGAAAATCAGCAGCAGGAAGATAACGTCGGTCATCGATGCCATACTGAAGTTCTCCGATACTTTGGTTCTTCTCTTTAATGCCATGTCTTTTAGTTTGCCGGTTCGTTTAACAAGTCCATGAATTCCATCGTACGCATTTCCATCTTGTTTACGACGTTGTCCACTTGAGAAACCAAGTAGTTGTAAGCAAACAGGGCAATGATGCCGACTATCAATCCGCCTACCGTCGTTACCAATGCTTCATAAATACCGCCGGACAATAGAGAGACATCGACATTGGTTCCGGCGTTTGCCATATCGAAGAAAGCACGTACCATACCGGTTACCGTTCCCAAGAAGCCCAACATGGGAGCGCCCGCCGCGGTTGTTGCAATCAAAGGGAAGCCTTTCTCCAGTTTGGCTACTTCCAAGTTGCCTACGTTCTCGATAGCAACCAGTACGTCATTCATAGGGCGACCTAAACGGGAGATACCTTTCTCTATCATGCGTGCCTCCGGGGTATTGGTACTGCGGCAGAGGTTCAGCGCCGAGTCGATTTTCCCTTCATGTATATAGTCCTTGATTCGGTTCATGAAGTTCTCATCCTCTTTGGCTGCCCGTTTGATTACCAACAAACGTTGGATGAAGATATAAATGGCGATCAGGGATAATATCAGCAAAACAATCATAATCCACCCGCCTTTAAAGGCTAAATCAATCACGTTCATTTCTGCTCCTGCCGGAACAGTTGTTGCTGCTATCTGAGTCAGGTCAGGCATCTGGTCGGCAGCCTGTGCCACTGCTGCCTGTAATAAGAGTAAAAGATTCATTTTAATAAGTATTTGTGTTATTATTTCTGATTAATATATGATTTTGGTTTGTCCTCAATGGGATAAGCACGCCTTGTACTGCTGAATGGTCTCTTTCAGGCCTAAGTAGAGTGCATCGCATATCAGTGCGTGCCCTATGGATACTTCGGCAAGGAACGGGATATGTCGGCTGAAGTAGCTCAGGTTCTGCAAGTTCAGGTCATGCCCCGCATTTACGCCTAAGCCCAAATCCTTGGCCAGGCGGGCTGCTTGGATGAAAGGGGCGATGGCTTGCTCCGGGTCGGTTGCATACAAAGCTGCGTAGGGTTCGGTGTAAAGCTCGATTCGGTCTGTTCCACTCTTGGCTGCCCATTCGATATTCTCCGGTTCGGTGCCCACAAAGATGGAGGTGCGGATGCCTGTATCGTTGAACTGTCTTACTAATTCAGTCAGGAATTCGAAATTATTCTTTACGTCCCATCCTGCATTCGAGGTGATGGCATCGGGAGCGTCTGGTACTAACGTGACCTGTGTAGGCTTCACTTTCATTACCAAGTCCACAAACTTATCACATGGATAACCTTCGATGTTAAACTCTGTCTTGGCCAAGGGCCTCAATCCGTACACGTCTGCATAACGGATATGCCGCTCGTCGGGGCGAGGATGGACGGTGATTCCTTGTGCACCAAAGGTTTCTATATCCTGGGCGACTCTCAATACATCCGGCATATTTCCTCCGCGTGCATTGCGGATTGTTGCCACTTTGTTAATGTTTACACTTAATTTTGTCATTGTCTATCATCGTTAAATCTTTTTCTTTGATTACTTTTGCGCCAAAGTCAGATGCAAAAGTAGCAGTATTTAGAATATAAAGAGACAAATGTTGGTAAAAGATTTCATAACGACGGAATATCCTGTGTTAAAAAGTTTTGATACGGGTGAGCATGCTTTAACCCTGATGGAAGACTATAAGGTACATCATTTGCCCCTGTTAGCCGATGGTTTTCATTTCTTTACACTGGTCTCGGAGAAGGATTTGCTGGCGCTTGTGGATGTGTCTGCATCGCTGGCAAGGATGAGCTGGGTCGGCAACTATTCCATTCACATAGACAATCACTTGCTGAATGCCCTGCCGGTCATGTCGCGCTACGGCCTGAGTCTGCTGCCGGTCATAGACGAAGAGAATATCTATCAGGGCGTATTGACGCGCGGACGACTTATCGATGCATTGGCAGACGCCTGCGGGGCGGATGTGGCCGGGAGCATCGTGGTGCTCGATTTGCAGCCCGCCCAATACTCGCTGGCTGATATTGCGAGGGTGGTCGAGTCGAACAGGGCTCATATCCTGAGCGTCATGTCACAGCCGGAGCCTCACAGCGGGCATCTGCTTGTTACGCTGAAGCTCGATACGGAAGACGCCTCGGCAGTGATTCGCAGCTTCGAGCGGTTCGACTATGTTGTGGCGAGCTATTTCATGAAAGACGGCATGATAGATGATATTTTCCGGCGGAGGGTCAATGAGTTTATCCATTATATGAATATTTGACAGGTGAGAGGTATGAGGATAGGTATATTTGGGAGCGAGTATCAGCAGGAGAAGCAGTGCATCATCCGGCGCGTCTTTACGAAGCTGGCTGCGCTGGGGGCTGAGGTTTATATAGACGAGGGCTTTGCCTGCTTCCTGAGGGAGGCCTTCGGCTTCGAGCCGGTCGTGGCAGGTGTCTTGTCGGGCGATGTGTTTCCTATCGACGTGGCCATCAGCATGGGCGGCGACGGCACCTTCCTTCGGACGGCGGCGCGGGTCAATCGGCAGGACATTCCGATATTGGGTATCAATACGGGCAGGCTCGGTTTCCTTGCCGACGTAGGCAGCAAGGAGGTGGAGGAGGCGCTGGATGAACTGTACGCCCGGCATTACAAACTGGAGGAGCGGGCACTGCTCAGACTGGGTACGCAGAGGCGTAGCTACGCGGGGTATAACTATGCGCTCAACGAAATAGCCGTCCTCAAACGCGATACGTCTTCCATGATTACCATCCACACGTTGCTGAACGGTGCGTATCTGACCTCCTATCAGGCGGACGGGCTGGTGATAGCCACCCCCACAGGGTCTACGGCCTATTCCATGAGCATCAACGGTCCTATTATACTTCCTCAATGTAATAATATGGTATTAAGCCCGGTCGCCCCCCATTCGCTCAACGTCCGGCCGCTCGTCGTCCCGGATGATTACGTCATCACGCTGGACGTCGAGAGCCGTAACCGCACGTTTCTTGTCTCGCTCGACGGACGCTCGGAGATATTCCCGTCGGGCATCCGCCTGACTGTCTCGAAGGCTAACTATACGACGAAGGTCATAAAGCGTTGCCACCATACGTTCTATCAGACGCTGCGCGAAAAGCTGATGTGGGGCGCCGATGCACGGATGAAAAAGGAATAGGAGAGGGGCGGGCGGCCGTCGCTATGGAGTCGGTGACGTATCTTCGCCCTCGTCGCCGCCGTCCTCGTCTGCATCCGAACTGCTGCCGCGCAGGGACGGGTCGAGCGTTGAGATATCCAGCCACTGCACGTTGTCATCCACCAGCACGCGTGAGCCTACCTTTCCGCTGGCCGTTCGTGTCGTCTCAGGCAGGAACCGGACGCGCACGCCCTTTATCTGTTTGGCGCTCACCTCCTCGGGCGTATCCACTCCGTTGCCGCTTGCGTCGGCCGTGTAGTAGAAGGTACCTATGCCCTCCAGCTTGACCGACCTGCCTTCCTTCATGAATGCTTTCATACCCGACGCCAGTCCTAACAGCACCGCATAGGTGTCGCTGGGGCTTACCGTAGAGATTTCAGCCAACTTTTCGGACAACTCTTTCGTTGTCGCAGGCTTGCCCACCGTTATCGAACGCGGGTACCATTTCTCGTTACTCTTCAGTTGAGTCTTTTTGTAAAAGGCCATATATACCTCCTTTTCTGACTTTCTGTCAGCCTCCCTCGGCGGCCGCTTGTAGAGCGGGTTCTGGGGGGTCATACATCAGACGGCGTTTGATGTAGGATGATACGCCGTTTGATGTAGGATGAAACGGCGTCTGATGTAGGATGCTCCGCCGTATCGTCCTCAGACCCCCTTGCTGGGGTCGGCAGACAATGGTAATCCGGACGTTTTGGCAGTCCGGTTTCGCCGGCCGTTAAGGGGGATGCCACCCCGCCCGTTTGGGAGTCGGGCACTCTTTCTTCCTTTGTTTGTAGCAAAGATAAAATATATATTCGATATGAGCAAAACATATTTCGTCTTTTTTGACCAATAAGAATAAAATAGAATCCATATCCCCACATCTCTGTTTATTTGGGCTTATAAATCAATAAAAAACGGAGAGGTGTAAAATTAGGACGGATTTTCAAATGATTTGTTATGCTTTTATTATATATTTGCAATGGATATTTAAATTTTATGACGAAATGATGAAACAGAGACGGGTAGGGGAGCGGCAGGGCGACCGTCGCACGATGCCTATATATAATATGGTATAAAAACGCCATTTTCAGGCCATAAAGAAATAGGAATATTTCAGACTGAAACGGGTTGATGTTACCATATAATTATTATCTTTGCATAATATAAATAAATAAGGAGGCTAAGAAAGGATGCTTAATGATTGAACGGATATATATTTTAGAGACGGTAGACCCGGTTATCTTTTACGGTGTGAACAACAGTAACATGCAGCTTATCAAGACATTGTTTCCTAAGCTGCGTATTGTGGCACGCGGGAACGTGATGAAAGTGATAGGGGATGAGACGGAATCGGAACTGTTCCTAAAGAAGATTCGTGAGATAGAGAAGTATTGCGAAGAGTACAACACGCTGGGCGAAGACGTCATTGTGGACATTGTGAAGGGGAAGAATCCGACGGTCGTAAAGCAGGAGAACCTGATTATACACGGCATGAATGGCAAACCGATAACGGCACGCACCGAGAACCAGCAGCTGTTAGTAAAGGCATTCGAGGAGAATGACCTCGTGTTCGCCACCGGTCCGGCCGGTTCCGGCAAGACGTTCATCGCCATTGCCCTCGCCGTAAAAGCCCTGAAGAACAAGCAAGTGCGCAAGATTATCCTAAGCCGTCCTGCGGTAGAGGCCGGCGAGAAGTTGGGCTTCCTCCCAGGGGAGATGAAAGATAAATTAGACCCTTATTTGCAACCGCTCTACGACGCATTGCAAGACATGTTGCCTACCGTGAGGCTGAAAGAGTATATGGAGAACAACGTTATCCAGATTGCTCCATTGGCCTTCATGCGGGGACGTACGCTGAACGACGCGGTTATCATCTTAGACGAGGCGCAGAATACGACTACGCAGCAAATCAAGATGTTCCTGACACGCCTTGGGATGAACGCCAAAATGATTATCACCGGAGACATGACGCAGATTGACCTGCCGGCAGCCGCCACCTCCGGACTGAAGGAAGCGATGAACGTCCTGAAAGGCGTGGAGGGCATAGGCCGCATAGAGTTCAGCCGGAAGGATATTGTCCGCCATAAGTTAGTACAGCGCATCGTCGATGCATACGACAAGTTCGACCGTAGCAAACGGTCACTTCCGAAGAAAGAAACAGATACATCTAAAACAAAAGAAAAGATATGAAAGCAGCTTTAATAGAAACAGCGTTTAATTTTCCGGGACAAACAAGCGTATATCATGGCAAAGTCCGCGACGTTTACAGTGTAAACAACGACCTACTGATTATGGTTGCTACCGACCGTATTTCGGCATTCGACGTCGTGTTGCCCGAAGGCATCCCCTATAAAGGGCAGATGCTTAACCAGATAGCCTCCAAGTTCCTCGACGCGACGTCAGACATCTGCCCGAACTGGAAACTGGCTACTCCGGACCCTATGGTGACCGTAGGCGTGCGTTGTGAGGGTTTCCCCGTAGAGATGATTGTACGTGGCTACCTGTGCGGAAGTGCATGGCGGGCATATAAAAGCGGCGTACGCGAGCTGTGCGGCGTGAAACTTCCGGAAGGAATGCGCGAGAACCAACGCTTTCCGGAGCCGATTATCACCCCTACGACCAAGGCCGAGATAGGCGAACATGACCAAGACATCTCTAAGGAAGAAATCCTGGCACGCGGTCTGGCAACGCCTGAAGAGTATGCGGTACTGGAAAAATATACGCTCGAACTGTTTAAGCGCGGCACGGAAATAGCCGAGAAACGGGGGCTGATACTGGTCGATACCAAGTATGAGTTTGGCAAGCACAACGGGCAAATCTACCTGATGGACGAGATACACACGCCCGACTCGTCGCGTTATTTCTATCTGGAAGGCTATGAAGAACGGTTTGAAAAGGGCGAAGCACAGAAACAACTCTCCAAGGAATTTGTGCGCGAATGGCTGATGGAGAACGATTTCCAAGGGAAAGAAGGCCAACAGGTACCGGAAATGACTCCGGCGATCGTGGAGAGCATAAGCAATCGGTACATCGAACTGTATGAACACATCACCGGAGAAACCTTCGTCAAAGAGGAGACGGACAACATAGCCCGCCGTATCGAAGAGAACGTAACGGCATATCTGAGCAATTGCTAACGGTTATTGAAGGGTAAGATGTACGGTTCGGAGAAAGTACTCCCTTACAACGAAGAGGAGCATAAAGGGGTTCAAGTCAGGCGCATGTTCGATGCCATCGCCGGTAAGTATGACTTGCTGAACCACTTGCTCTCGTTTGGATTCGACAAAGGCTGGCGCAGGAAAGGCATAGACTACCTGCATGCCTTTGCACCAAAGCACATCCTGGACATAGCCACCGGAACGGGCGATCTGGCTATCTCCATGCAGAAACGATTAAACGCCGGGCGGATAACAGGGGCTGATATATCGGAAGGGATGATGGAGATAGGGCGGAAGAAAGTGGCTGAGGCCGGCTTGGAAGCCTGTATCACCTTCGAGTATCAGGACTGCGCAGCCCTGACGTATGCAGATGATACCTTTGATGCTGTGACCTCAGCCTTCGGGGTACGTAACTTCGAAGATATACGGCGCGGATTAGAGGAGATGTATCGGGTAACGAAGCCGGGCGGGCATCTGATGCTGCTCGAACTGTCCACCCCCGAACACTTCCCCATGAAGCAGCTCTACGAGCTATACTCGAAGGTAGTCATTCCCCACGTCGGGAGGTTTGTCTCTAAGGAAAAAGCGGCATACAGTTACCTGCCGGCCTCTATCAAAGCAGTTCCGCAAGGAAAGACGATGACGGATTTACTCACCCGAATCGGCTACAAAGAGGCGAAAGCCCGGACTCTCACCTTCGGAATATGCTCGCTTTATACAGGAACAAAATAACATTATATTATGCAGAAATACGGTTTAATAGGCTACCCATTGGGGCATTCTTTCTCACGAAACTTCTTTAATCAGAAGTTCGAATCGGAGATTATAGACGCACAGTATCTGAACTTTGAAATACCAACCATCAAGGATTTCAAGAACATATTGAGGGAGAACCCGGAACTACGCGGACTGAATGTTACCATTCCGTACAAGGAACAGGTGATTCCCTATTTGGATGATTTGGACGAAGATGCCCGTCAGATAGGAGCAGTCAACGTCATAAAGTTTGTCAAAGGCTGGTTTGGTAAGACAAAGCTCGTCGGTTACAACTCGGATGTAATCGGTTTCAAAGAGTCTATTGAGCCGTTGCTGGATAAATCACACACGCACGCGTTGATACTCGGCACCGGAGGGGCATCCAAAGCAGTGCATTACGGACTGGCTCAGTTGGGGATTGAAGCTACATTCGTCTCCAGAAGCAAGAAGAAGCAATGCCTTATCTACGGAGAACTGACGCCGGAGATTATGGCTCGGCATACGGTCATAGTGAACACCACCCCGTTGGGCATGTTCCCCAATGTGAATACCTGTCCGCTTATCCCTTACGAGTTATTGACGCCGAAACACCTGTTGTATGACTTACTCTACAACCCTGATGAGACCTTATTCATGGAGAAAGGGAGAAAGCAAGGTGCAGTGGTAAAGAATGGACTGGAAATGCTGCTGCTTCAAGCGTTTGCTGCATGGGACATCTGGCAGCGGTAAGACGATAATGCCCCTACGGAGAAAGGTACGTCAGCACGTATTCCGGACAAACCCGGTAGCATAAGGTATAGCTTTGTTGTTGCGCTGTCTTGGTTTCGAAGACGGATAGGGTTCCTTGTGGGGCGACGTAGCGGAAGGGGCGGACATGGATATGTTCGATAAAGTCCACCTCTTCGATTCCTATAATTTTGTACAAGGTTTCTTTGGCGCACCAGCAGATGAGCAACTGTTCCGTTTCGGAGGATAACGTTATGAACGCCTCCTCACTCGGAGAAAGGAATCGGGAGCGTACTTTCTTTACCCGCTCCGAACGGTACTCGATGTCTATGCCTGTCCGATTCTTCTCTGCCAACAGTACGGCTGCATAGCCACGTGTATGCGAGATACTGATGTGGTAAGTTGTGGATGTCAGGCGGGGCATTCCGGAAGCATCGTGGGTTATTCCGACAACTTCCCCTAAAAGAGCCTTCAGCAACAGGCGTGAGGTCATCCATTCTTTCCAGCGTGATTCGGAAGAGAAATGCGGCGCATGGTCTATTTCATGCAGTTCCTTCCATGTCCGTTCCGGGAGCATTGTGCGCATCTCTTCTAAGGATTCATCCATCTTCCAGATGCCCAATAGAGGCTTTTCCGATTTATATAGCAGAGGCATACCGTTATGTTCCGTTATTTTCAGGAGAAGGTTTCGACTAAATGCATCATATCTTTCCGGAGATATTCCGTTACAGGTCGGATAGAATCGGCTTTCGGAGTAAAGTCATAGTAGAGAGCTGCACGGAAAAAGTGCGCGGTACTATCCGTCAGCATAAACTGGATAGGTGAGATGCAATCGCCTTCCAACAGATAAAACATACCGTATATCCCCTGCACCGGAGAGCTGTATTCCTGTTCTCGGAGGCGTTCGATGTGCGATTGTTGCCACACCAAACGGCGGCTCTCTTGCAGGGTTTCGGCCAACTTCTCCCCACGAACCGGCAAATAGTTGCAATACAACGAAGCACGAAGTTCGGGATAATGCAGCGTCAGCCAACCGGTGTTTGCCGAAAGAGTATCCATCTCGGCAGACGAAGATACCTCGAACGTACAAGGCAGTGCCGCGATGTTTAATGGCCGATAGGTAGCTGTTGGCGGTTCGATGCGGAAGTATCCACGCGGTTTCGGCGTATAACTCTCCGTACAGCCGGATGCTAAAAGACAAACGGTCAGGAGGTTTTTCCAGATTGTCCGTATATTTTTCATCTGTTTTACTTGGAGAATGCGGCGATTATCCCCTCTTCGGGGATTGTTAGAAGGGCAGGTCGTCCATCTCGTTTGATTCGGTTACCGATAGGTTCCCACTCTGTTGTATGGGTTGGGTTGTAGGCTGATAGGCGGAGGGTTGTGCCGTATTTCCTGCTGATTGTTGCTGCGTTTGCGAGTCAGTGGGGCGCGAACCGCTATAATAGAACTCGATTCTGTCGGCATGAATCTCCGTAACATACCGCTTTATTCCCGTCTGATCGTCATACGAACGGGTTCGCAGCTTTCCTTCTACGTATAGTAAAGAACCTTTTTTCACCCACTTTTCCACGAAAGCTACCTGCTCGCGTCGTACTACGACGTTATGCCATTCGGTACGCTCCGGAATAACTGTCCCGTTTGCCAGCGTATATCCTCGTTCGGATGTTGCCAAGGGAAAGTTTGCTACTGCACTCCCGCTGTCGAAATAACGTACCTCTGGGTCTCTGCCCACGTTTCCTATTAAAATAACTTTGTTTAATGACATGGTTTCTACTTTTGATATTGATACAAAGGAACGCATTTTTTCTGAATTAGCCAAAAAGCCTTTCTTTATATATTGCCTTTTATGGGTGGAAGCCCTAACTATCTCTGTTCACAGATGTTACCTCTTTATCTGCCGACATAAGCGAAAGAATAAAAATAGCTGCCAGCGAATATGAGAATCTCTCGGCAGGTTCTTATCTGTTCCTGCCGGTGTTTCCAGCTTTTCTTTGGGAGGTTCAGGTCAGGGTTTCAGTTTGAATTGGAGGAGGGTTATCGAGCTGGGCGGAAAATGATAGGTAAGGGGGCGTCGGGAGGAAAAGACGACGGTGCGGCGTGTCGGGCAGACGGCATCCGGATGTTCGAAGGTGTTCTGCGCGTTCCAATCGGCTGCCAGCTCGATAACTTCCGCGCTTTCACCAACATTGAGCGCATGGATGTCCAGTTCGGTCTTCTCTTCATGCCGGGTTGTATTGACGACTTTAAGATAAAGCATACCGGCTTCCCGGTCGATGGTCGCGAGGGCAGAGAGGGAAGGGTAGGGGCGCATCACGGCTTCGTGCAACAGATTCCCGTCGATGTAGGTGCGGATTGTGTCGCGTTGGCAAGCTATTTGCACCTCATACCACGTGTTGTTTTTTATAGGCAGTACAGAGGATGCCGCCAATGTGTCGGCAACGTTTCCGGATTGATGATGAAGGGTTGCCCGTCCGTTGCCGAGAGTCAGACTGATATAATCCTGCCTTTCATTCGGGAGTCCGTTATCCCGCACGCGAAACTGGATGAGTTCGCTGCCCTTCGTCCGGCGGAACCGTGCATGAAAGAGATAATCGGTTGCCGTCGTGTCGCCTATCAGCAGGTGGTTCCATCGGTTAGGTACGGGTTGAAGGCTGCCTGCCGATACGTTCCATCCCCCGCTCAACACCGTACCCTGTTCGATAGGATTTCCGTCGAGGGTCGCATTCAATTCATAGCAATTATCAAACATATAGATGGAAAGTGCACCGGCTGTAACAGTAGGCCTCAAGTACGTATCGACACGTATCGGCAGCACTTCGTCGCCTCGGTATTGAGCGAAGAGCCGATACATATAGTAAGAAGGAGAAGGCACTACCTGGCAATTGTCGAAAAGAAGCATAGGTTGGCGTTCTTTCGTATAAGCGACGTTGCCCAACATAGGCGAGTATGCCACGCGAGTCATCATATCCGGGTGCTGCTCGATGCCTAACAAGAAGCAGGCTTCTCCTATGGCTGCGCCCATAGTCCGCGCTTCGTTCTGCTGCATATTGCCGAACTCACCGATGAATGTGTTGCTCCAATCGTACCGATTCCGCACGGAGTTGTACAGTCCGGCACTGTTGAGGAAGAAAGAATTTCGGGCATTAAAGTGGACGTCCTGCCATTCGGTGTGCGGCTGTCTGCCGACGAGTGTGTTGCTGATTATCGTAACTTCCGGCCATTTCTTCTTAATGGCTTGCCGAAACAAAGCGAAGCGTTTGGTGTATTCATAGCCGTAATTCTCACTGCCTATCTCAATATACTTCAGATGGAAAGGCTCCGGATGACCGTTTCTTGCGCGCATTTCCCCCAAAACGGAATCGGTTGGCTGGTTGGCATAGCCGATGGCATCCAGTGCTTCCTGCACAAGTTTGTCCATTTCGGTAATAGACTCGTAGCGCGGTCTTCGGCTCATATTGGTGATTCCGCTATTAATAACGTAAATAGGCTCGGCTCCCAAATCCTCACAAAGCTGCAAGTATTCATGGAAACCCATACCATTTGTTGTCCCATATCCCCAGACGTTCCAGAAATGACGTCGCTGGGAAATGTCTCCAATCGTCTCGCGCCATACCGGATAGGTGCCTGCTGTGTAGCCCTCTACAAATGCGCCTCCGGGAAAACGGACGAAGCGTGGCTGCAACTCGGCAATGAGGTTCATGAGGTCTTGTCGCTGACCGTTCGGTCTTCCTTGCCAAGTTTCCGGAAACAAGGAAACGACGTCCAACCAGAACATCTGACTACTGTCTGCCGAGAAGGTAAGGAGGGCTTTGTCATTATCTGCCTGCGCCGTGAAGGTGTGATGCACACGCATCCATTCGTTCTTCGTCCGGACGGTGCAGACATCACTCAGCCGATGCTTTCCTGTCTCGTCTTCTAATGCCACATCCACGCACTTGGGCAACAGGGATGCTCCTTTAATATAAAAGGAAAGATGGTAGGTTTCTCCCTTGCGGATAGCGAGTCCGTCGTACCCCTCTGCGGCAACTCCCCCTCGTTCTCCCGTTGGCGATGCGGCGATAATTACCGAGAGTGAGCGCTTGTTCCGCTCATTCAGCAGCTCTTTTGTGTCGAGGTTCATCCATGTCGATGCCGAGAGAGTCTTCCAACCTGGTATGGAGTCTTGCCTTATGAAAGGCATGTTGTAGCCGTTGGGTGTCGTGATGATTCTTAGACGCCTGTTATAAGAACAGTTGAGCGGAACGACGCCGTCTTCGAAACTTCGGTTTTGTATCATCTCCGCATATAGACCTCCGTCAATGCCGTGATTAATCTCTTCGAGCGTGATGCCGTACAATTCGGGGTTGACCGCTTGCCTAAGCCCTTCACCGTCAATATGGATTGCCGAAGTGATGGGTGTTTCCATCTGGCAGGCCGGCGGGACGCAGCCCAGCAGTAGCAGCAGTAGATGACTGATATATCGTCTCATTTTCCTATTTGTGCTTACGTTGTTACGATGGCTAAACTGATTTAGCTTACAAACTTAGGCAAATATTTCCACACTTTCTATTTATAAGTCCGCAAATTCCGCTTATCTTTGCACCGTTTGGCGTCGAGGTGACATTAGATGCCTGCTTATTTATCTGATAAAACATGCTTTCATATGTACACAGTCATCAAAAGATTAGAGATTTCGGCTGCCCACAGTCTGGAGCTTTCTTATCCGAGCAAATGTAGTAATCTGCACGGTCACAATTGGATTATTACCATCTATTGCCGCGCGGCCTCGTTGAATCAGGACGGAATGGTAACGGATTTTAGCCTAATCAAAAAGCTCGTTAAAGAGGAACTTGACCATAAGAACCTCAATGAAGTGCTCACGTTTAATCCCACTGCCGAGCAAATTGCCGCTTGGGTGTGCGGACGTGTCCCCAATTGTTTCAAGGTAGAAGTGCAGGAGTCCGACGGGAATATAGCGATATATGAGAAAGATTAACGAAGTGTTCTATAGCCTTCAGGGCGAAGGATTCCACGTCGGGACGCCGGCTCTCTTTATTCGTTTCTCGGGATGTAATCTGAAGTGTGCGTTTTGCGATACGTCGCATGAAATGGGAACGTGGATGAGTGATGAAGAATTGGTCGAAATGGCGGCACAGTGCCCTGCCCGGATGGTTATCCTCACCGGCGGCGAGCCTTCGCTATGGATAGATGCGGAACTTGTCCGGTGCTTGCACGAAGTAGGCAAGTATGTGTGCATAGAAACCAACGGGACACACCCACTGCCTGATGCATTGGATTGGGTTACCTGCTCGCCTAAAGAGGCTCCGGTTGTGCTCGAACGTATCGACGAAGTAAAGGTGGTATTCACCGGAAAGGACGTTGAACCGTTTGCCGCGTTGCCTGCGAAACATTATTTCCTCCAGCCTTGTTCTTGCCGGAATACGCAGGAAGTGGTAGATTATATCTTGGCTCATCCCCATTGGCGACTTAGTTTGCAGACACATAAGCTGATTGATATTACCTGAGGTGCTTTGTTTTGTGGTTCCGGCTATCGGGAATGCGCCAAGTTTGCTTCGAGTTAAGTCCGATAAGCTACCGAACAAAAGGAGGAAAGAAGCCGAAGAAAAATTCCAAACCTGCCTAGCATTTGGGTATCGACTCCTTTTCTTTTGATTTAATCTAACTAATGTATCGACAATAAGCATTGAAGAAACGACGGAATCCGCCTATCTTCATTAGCACTTTCTCGAAAATAAACAAGCCCAGAATGGCACAAAGAATGCCTAAGAGCACATCAATGATATAATGATGTGCGGTATAAACTGCCGTAAACCAGATACCAACCAAGATAATCGAGAGGAAAACCGTAAGCAACGGATGGCTCTTTCTCACGATAGAGTAGTAAACAGGCATAATCATATAAGCGGAATGCAGCGAAGGAACAGCGGCAAACACATTGGCATTGCGGCTATATATCGAGCCGAATATATCGATACCGATTGCCGCATCAAAGCGTGCCAGACCGGCGGTCTCGCCAGGTGTATTTAGTATCGGTTCGAATCCGTGCAGCATCACATACCAAGGCGGAGCCGCCGGATGGATATAATATCCTATGAACCCGATAAAATTGACAAACAAGAAGACGAGGGCTAAACGCAGATAGAGTTCTCGCTCACCTTTAAAGTAGAGCCAAACGCCGAATAAGATAGGAACCGGTACCCAACAAAGATAGAATATACCTGATAGAATGTCGGTTACTTTCCAATTATGCAAGGCAAAATACTCATTTGGCGTCAGGATCTGTCCGTTTGTTTGAATGCCGAACAAATGTTTTTCTGCCTCATATAGACCTTTTACGTCGATAGGATTGACTTCGTAATTCGGGACAAGGCGCATCCAATCGTATGAGATTGCGAAGACTATGAACGGGAGAAGTGCGATAGCCAGCTTACGAGTAAAACCACTTGCAAAGAATAAAACGAGGAATAGAGCCATCAAGGCAACATGGTCTACCCGAATGCCGATGAAAATGCCCGTTAGTAAGAAGAAAAGAATAGCGCTACAGACTACAATGAGGAACTCTTTCTTGGTAGGAAAACTCATATCGTTTTAATTGTTTTTCAGATTCTTCATTACCTTATAGCAGTATCTTAGGCGGGCAAATGCAGTGATGTTGGCAAAAATTGCGACGAATGATAAAGGTAAAATAAGCACCCAAATCGGATCAAATGCCGGTACATCACCGGCAAAGCGTGCATATATACCGCAACACATTGCGCCTAATGCCGTAAGAACTACCCGCTCAGGACGTTGCATTAGCCCTACTTTGCATTCGATGTCCAGCCCTTCGGCACGAGCCCGTACATAACTTACCATCAAAGAGCCAATCAATGCAATAAATGCTATAAGGAATCCGCTGATGTAATGATGCATAATCAGATAAGAGCAAAGGCCCAAAAAAGTAAACAGTTCACTATATCGGTCGAGAACCGAATCATAAAGTGCACCAAATATCGACTTCATATTACCAATACGTGCCACTTGTCCGTCCATCATGTCAAATAAACCAGATAGAAGAATGATTCCACCCGCCCAGCCAACCAGCGAATAATCGCCTTTTTCAGCATACAATCCGGCGTATACTAACACACAAGCCGCTGCAATATTCCCCATAAGTCCTGTTGTTGTGATGAAGTTCGGTGTAATCCCTATCTTAATCATACCGTGAACTATGGGATTAATAATCTTATAAATGGTCTGTTGCAACCAATTTCTTATATTCTTAAAGCTCATATTTATATATTATTATCAAACCTTTTCTACTACTTTTACGACTTTCTTCCTCAGAGGTCTCTGTATCTTGCAATCTTTATAGACAAAGATACGGTGCAGATTATAATTCCAGAACCAACCGACCATTAAGGATACGAATATTTTACATACAATAAATATATCGTCAAAGATATGAGATAACGTGTTTTGTACCCAAGGCATACTTTGTATGGTTTCGGTCAGCAGGTAAATGCCCCATGTATTTAAGCAAATACTCCCTATCCATACCAAGAAATATTTGATGACAACATATTTCTTCTTGCAATCTTGTGCTTTGAATGTCCAATAATAATTAATGAAACAATTCATGAATCCCCCTGCCACAGAACCCAAACTCGTTGCATATACATAGTAGATATGGAACAACTTAGCGGCAAGGATTGTTACAATGAAATCAAACAAGCTGGATATTTGCGAAGAGAATTGTGCCCGCATGAAAGTAAAAAAGCCGACTTTTGTAAATAGAGGTTTCCGTATTTTCATCATTCGGCAATGCATCTTACTCCAATTAATAGAATGAAACTGTAAATACCTGCTAAAATATCATCCATCATAACGCCGATTCCACCTTTCAATGCTTCCATTTTACGTATGCCTAAGGGTTTAAAGATGTCGAATAAACGGAATAAGACAAATGCCGCAAGTGCATAGACGTATTTATAAGTATTATCCGGAACAGCCAAAAGCGGAATCCATACGCCGACCATTTCATCTATAACGACTTTGGAAGGGTCTTTCCCCCAGATTCTCTCTACGGCGTTTGCCGCACGAATCCCTAATAGAGTAAAGAATATAACGCTTGCCAATGTACCAATAAGTAAGATACATGACGAAAGGAAAAGGGATGCTATATACCAGATTACCGTAGCCAATAGCGCTCCTGCCGTACCTGGTGCAAAAGGAGAAAATCCCGAACCGAATCCCGTTGCAATCAGTATATGAAATCTCGATACTTGCTTCATCTTTAGTATTATATTAGGCTTCTATTAAGCCTTCCTGTTTTGAAATGCTCTGCTTTTGTAATGAAACCGAAAAAGCGGTACAAAGATAAATACTTATGATTAAAAAAACAGTTTTTGTCTTTCGAAAATTAGCGAAATGCCAACTTTTATACAATAATGACGAATGGAAATAGGGTAGGGAAGCTCTGTCTGTTAAGGTTATGCGGGCTATTTTCTTTTTGGCGGGGAAGAAAGATACAATGGCATGGGAAAGAGAAATTTCAATCCCATGCCACCGCATACATATAGTTTATGGATTTGCTATAATTTCGAAGATTCGCCATGTTCCATCGGATTACTTACTATACCACATAGGTCTTTATCCGTAAGAGATGTATCTAATCCGTAAGTAGGGCCTTGCATCAAGATGTGGCGAGCATAGTCGGTCACAGGCCAGTTCCACCAATAATAACCCGGACGTTTAATGCGCGAATTGAGCCAACCCATCGTCTCTTTTGTCAAATCACTGCACACCACATCTCCTGTCCAGAATACATTTTACGGCAGGA
>CAZOKT010000013.1:0-23059 GCA_964580505.1 uncultured Parabacteroides sp.
ATTTAAACCTTCCCACATAACTTTTATTTTATCATTTAGTTCAAAACCGCGGGACATCGAGAGATATCCTGCGGTTTTATTGTACTTGTCTGCCGTCTGTATTGGGTTCCCAACACCTATTGGCAAGTTAATTGAAATTGAAGAAGTAATTTCTTTACTCGCTCAACGGAATGACCATATTCCACGTCCGCTCGAAGTTCCACGGCTCAGGACCTGTACCGGTCGCTGCAAACAGATAAGCGGGTTTCCCATCCTCGAAGAGAATAAACGGACGTTCAAGGTTTGCCTGACGGGTCGTCTTTCCATCACTCCATTTAATTGTACGCGAATACGCCTTCACCGGTTTAGATAGCGTCCAATGCACACCGTCCGGTGATGTGGCATGGATACCACCGCCGTCCTCTCCGCAAATATGTCCAAAACGGTCTTTCATAATCAATTCATAATGTCCGTCGGTCCACCAAACAAACGGGTCTTCCACATCGTTTGCCAGATTGTCGTCTGTATCGAAACGGAAAATAGGTTCATCCGAAAGACGGCGATACTCGCCCTGTGGCATATCTGCCTCTGCAGCACCTAATAACAACGGTGGTTGAGAATTGACAGGCGACGACTTATAAATCAACAGAATCTTGCCCGTTTCCGGATTCACCACCGGCGAAGGATTGGTGGTAATCGTAGCATCCCAACACCCTTCCCGCGGCTCAAGTATCGGATGGTTCATGCGTTCCCATGGTCCGTAGAGCGATTTGGACTTCGCCACGCCAATACGCTTGTTCATCCATGCCTTCTCAAACCAATCCTCTTCCCATTTGACATCGGACGTAGGCACCGGAAAGTCGTATGTCGTCCCCACATAATAGAGATAATAGATGCCATTCAACTCGATAACGCGCGGATTGAAAACCGAACAGCCATCGAAATACTTCGGGTCGCGCCGCTTCAACGCCATATCCGAATAGTAATAAGGCCCTTCGGGCGAATCAGACACGGCGTGTACAATCTCTGTGTTCGTTACCCACGCACCAAAGCCCAACGACTTCTCCCATATATCCGCAAAGATATGGTATTTTCCATCTTCACCTTTAATGACCGATGAGCCCCATACCCAATAATTAGTCATCGCCAATCCGCCATTCACCGGTGCGGGCTGCAATTTGTCAATAAAAGCTTTCGGTTTCTCCGGCAAAGAACAAGAATACAATCCGACTAATGCCATCAGCAAAAGAACAAATTTCATTCGCTTCATATCGCAGTTATCCTTTATCTCATGAAATAAATCTCGCCAAAAAATTGTGGACAATGAAAATCCGGAGCTGGTAAATCAATCGGATTCCAACTCACAAAGTGCGGATATTCGGTATCATCAGCACATTTGTAGAAGTTTCCACGAATCTTTTCCGGCATATTTTTCGGGTCGAGCCCCATGAGTTCAAGAGGAATTGCAACCAACAACTCCCATTCATAAACACCCTTCTTTTCCTCGAAGGCAACTTCTTCCAACGAAGTGTAACGTTTTATCGATGCATATTCTTCCGCCGAAAGCGAGTTTTTACTCTCTCGTGTCTCACGCCGGGCTGCATCACACGTGCCGATGCAGTTAAATTCAAAATTCATATAAAACTTATCTCCTAAACGCTGCATAAAGAACTCCACGCAGCTGTCCCGATGGACGTTCGAATCGTCTTTATCGAAAACAGCCTTCAAGGAATAGCCTTTCACGAAATAACGGATATAAAAGTAGCCATCGGAATAAGCCGTATCGAACACAACAATCGGCTTATATGGATATTCCGTCCAATTAATTGTATCAATATAATCACGTTGCGCTTTACTTTCCATCACACAACCCACCGACGACATTTCTAATCCGTCTAATTGTGGCAAATAAGGGACATTAAGTGTTTTCATTTTATTTATCTATTAAGTTTATTCTTTCTTCGGAAAGTTCGGACTGTACAACAATGTCTCTTGTAAAACTTGAAGTTTACCTTCCTTCACAAAAGCTTCGCCTCGTTCCTGCAAATGTTCGATTAATGCTGCACGCATTTCTTTCAATTGTGTAGCATACGCAGCGTTTGCCACACAATTATGCAACTCATGCGGATCGTGCTGCAAATCAAACAGCTGTTCGTCGCCATTGTGCAAGTTCCAGATATATTTCATCTTACCGTCGGTCATGCCGCACCAATAATTATCTGCCGCATAACACGTCGCATGCTCAAGGTCGATATACTTCCGCCATACAGGCCCAAGTTCTTGCACCAATGGACAAAGAGATCGCCCGTCCATATCTTCCGGAACTTTTCCGCCAGCAATTTCCAAGAATGTGGGCAGGAAATCGCGCAGTTCTACAGGCTGGTCAAGCCGTGCACCATCCGGAACCATTCGTTTCATCGCTTTCGGCCATTTCACAATATAAGGAATATGCGTAGCACCTTCGTACGGATACGTCTTTCGCCAATGATAATGGTCGCCCATCATATCACCGTGGTCTGACGTAAAGCAGACCAGTGCATTATCATACATATCCTTTTCTTTCAGACATTGGATAATCTGCCCGATTTGATCATCTATAAATGTAATGTTCGCATAGTAATGCCGACAAGAATTCTGCGCATATTCATCGCCGAAATTGGCAAATGCAGCATCCGAAGGCAAGTCCTCTGGAGACTTCTGTTCTGCATAACACTCAGCCCAATCTCCTTTTACTGGTTTGGGCATTTCTTTGCCTTCGTACATATCCAAATAACGCTTCGGCGGGTCATACGGGCTATGCGGACGAGCAAACGATACCTTCAAAAACAAAGGCTGCTCAGCATCATAATGACGAATCAATTCACACGCTGTCTGTCCTGTCCATGTAGTTGGATGAAGTCTCTCATCCAATTGATAAACACCGGCGGCATGATCATTCCAACCGATACCCGTCTTATCCGGATTCTGTGCTGGAGCTTGAAGTTGGAACCATTTCCGATAATCACTGATGAAGTTCTTTGATTCTACACGTCCACTCTCATCAATTAATGTTTCATGGAAACCATGCAATGCATTTTGCGGATTCCAGTGCATCTTCCCGATTCCAAACGTATAATAGCCCAAATCGCGTAGCATTTGTGGCATTTCATATTTGTATTTCTCAGCTAAAGCCCCATAACCCAACATACCATGATGCCAAGGAGAAAGTCCAGTCAACAAACCGGCACGCGCAGGAGTACTGCTCGGCGTGCTGGAATAGCCGCTCACGAATAGCGTCCCTTCTGAAGCCAATCGGTCAAGATTAGGCGTGATAATGCTTTTGTTCCCCATACATCCCAACGCATCCCCTCGCTGCTGGTCTGTCATGAGGAGAATAATATGTGGCTTTCCGGAAATATTCTGATTCGGAGTTAATGTTGCTTTCTTCTCTTTCGGGTGAAAAACTTCTGCAGATTGGGCAGAAATGCTGCTCCAACCTAATCCGATACCCACCGAAGATCTGATGAATTCCCGTCGTTTCATTTTCTCTTATCTCTGACGTCTTTCAAGATTCCTTGCAATTGATAAACAATCTCCGGATACTCTTTTGCCAAATTCTTCTGCTCATAGTCTTCAGAGATATGATAGAGTTGCGGTTCTAAAGAATAACCTGTTTCTATCTTCTCATTTTTCATGATCGCTTCACCCCGGCTTGGCTCGATATATTTCCAATCTTTTGTACGGACCGACAAAGCATGATTAAGCGCTTGCTCGATTACCCATTCACGATCTCGTTGGTCATCTCCCAACCAAGTGCTTAAATGGTCTTGACTATCCGGTGCCACATCTTTCGGAAGGCGGGCATTTACCAATGCAGCCAACGAACGAAACCAATCCACTTGAGATACCAAAGCATCCGAAACCATCGGTTCTTGAATCCTTTTTGGCCAATGGACAATAGCCGGTATACGTGTACCTCCTTCGAACGCACTATATTTATTTCCTCGCAACAGACCTACCGGTTTATGATTGCCCAATTTCTCTACAGCCTCATCCGCATAGCCATCATCTACTACAGCTCCATTATCGCTGGACAAGATAATCAACGTATTTTCCGTTAATCCCAATTCATCTAAAGTAGCCAACAATTGTCCAACACTCCAATCGAATTGCACGATGGCATCGCCTCGCAATCCCATCGGATTCTTTCCTCGAAAACGCTCATGCGGGAAACGGGGCACATGCACGTCATTTGTGGCAAAGTACATAAAGAAAGGTTTATCTTTATGTGCACGGATAAAGTTTTGCGCATGGACAACTATTGAATCAGCAATGTTCTCATCTTTCCATAATGCTTTGCCTCCGCCTTTCATATAACCAATGCGGCTTATTCCATTCACAATCGACATATCATGCCCGAAGCTCGGCTTCAAGTTATAAAGCAATTCCGGATTATCTCGTCCGGTAGGCTCACCTTCGAAATTCTTCTCATAACTAACCTCTATCGGAGCAGAAGGGTCATAATTTGCAACCTGTCCATTCTCAATGAATACACACGGAACACGGTCTGCCGTAGCGGCCATAATATAATGATAGTCAAATCCTAAATCACCCAAAGCGGCAGGAAGCGGAGCATTCCAATCCTGTTCGCCCGTCTTATCGCCCAAACCTAAATGCCATTTCCCGATAGCCGCCGTGGCATATCCCACGCTTTTGAACATATCCGCCATCGTAAACTGTTCGGGGCGGATAATCATCTGAGCATTTCCGGCCGCTATATCCGTATCCGGTCGGCGCCATGCATATTCACCGGTTAGCATCGTATAGCGCGAAGGCGTGCTGGTAGAAGCTGCGGAATGCGCATTTGTGAATCGGATACCCTCGTTTGCCAACCGATTCACATGAGGAGTTTGTACCTGCGTAGCTCCATAGCATTCCAAATCTCCATATCCCAAATCATCCGCATAAATAAAGATGACATTCGGTTGTCTTTCTGTTGTTGAATGTTTCTCTGATTGTGCAGCGTGCATAACTATCGGCATCCATAAAGCTGCGCTACCCGTCCATATAAATATAGATTTCATATTGTTCGTGTTTTTCCTATTTGGCTATAAAAATAAGGAGTTTTTATGAGATGGCAAAAATGGAGCAAGAAGAAAAGTCCATCCAATGATTTTCAAAAGAGAAATTCCAACAGAAAGAAGAAGGGATATATCAAGACGGATTATTCATCAATAACCATTTCGGGATGTTCCTCCCTGTAAGCCTTCTGCTTTTCATGAGTACGCAGGGCAGGTATATCGTTATAAATTTTCCAAGTATCACGCTTGCGATTTTTTGTTTCTTGCCGATAAGAAGGACTGAGCGCGTATGAAATCCAATGGTTAAAATCATAACCGGTCGGCTTCACCCCGCTTACATCCCCTTTACGGATGGGGTCTGTAATAAGCGAATTGACACGCATGGAGTTGTCCACATAATGTTCTTCGCGCATAGCAGCCTGAGGAAGAATGGAATCAAGCGGTTTACGCAACTCATAGATGAATCTTTTATCCAACTTGATGTATTCGGAGAAATCTTTGCTAAAAGGGATTTTCGACTTCGCTTCATTCATGGAGCCAACCGGATTGACATTGATAAACGTACCCTCCCGGATTGCCTGCATAGTTTCCGGATTCAACCGTATCGAATCTTCACTTGCCAAAATTTTAGCTAACCTGATGGAATCCTCTTTACTCCATGCTTGTGCATATAAGTGATGATAATAAGGCAAACATAAGAGAAATATCATCAACCAACATCTATTATTCATTCTACACGCTGTTTATTATCGCAAATGTAAAGCTAAAAAAAACGAAGGCTTTTCTTTTTCTATTAAATAGTCTTATTGCTTTGGTAAAAAAGATTACTTTTGTAACATATAAATCAATTAAATATTCAAGCCTTATGAAGACAAACCTTTTTCTGATATGCATGGTACTCTTTTGCCTTCAAACCTCATTACGGGCAGAGAATGAAGAACACCTGATTCGTATTTCAACCAACGAGACTGACCTCATTTACAAGACGGCTACAGACGGACGCCTGTATCAAGTTTATTTAGGGAAGAAGTTGCTTCACGAAACGGATTTCAAATATCTTAGTACGGAATCAAAGCCCAGCTCGGACGCTTCGGCGGGTAGGAAAGGCAATGAAGCTTACGTCTCAGCCGGAGGAGGCGACTTCTTCGAGCCGGCACTGGGCATCACTCACTCCGACGGGAATATGAGCACGGTGCTCGCGTATGTCTCTTCGGAGGTGAAGCCTGTGGATGAGAATGCGACCGAAACGATTATCCGTTTGGAAGATAAGCAATATCCCTTACAAGTAACGCTGCACTATGTGGCGTACAAACAAGAGAACGTCATCAAGACATGGACGGAAATCCGCCATCAGGAGAAGGCTCCCGTCTATCTGAACCAATATGCTTCCTCGGTGATTTACTTCGAGAGTCCGAAGTATTTCCTGAATGAGTTCAGCGGGGACTGGGCGAAAGAGATGCAGATGAGCAGTCAGGAACTCCTCCCGGGCAAGAAGGTTTTGGAAACGAAGCTCGGCACACGTGCGGCAATGTATATGTATCCTTTCTTTGAATTGGGATTGAACCAGCCCGTTTCGGAGGAGCAGGGAGAGGTCGTGCTGGGTACTCTTGCTTGGACGGGCAACTACCGATTCACTTTCGAGCTGGACAAAGTGAAAAACCTGCGCGTCATCTCCGGGATTAATCCTTATGCTTCCCGTTATGAGTTGCAGCCGAATGTTTCGTTCGTCACGCCTGCGTTCATCTTTGCTTACAGTGAGAATGGGAGCGGCAAGGCAAGCCGGGGCTTGCAGGACTGGGCGGTGAAGTACCAGCTGAAAGATGGGAAAGGAGACCGCCTTACGCTTTTGAACAATTGGGAGAACACGAGTTTTCAGTTTGATGAGAATATACTTGCCGAATTGATGAAAGATGCAGCCCGCTTAGGCGTGGATATGTTCCTCTTGGACGATGGCTGGTTTGGTAATGAATATCCGCGCAATAATGACGATGCCGGTCTGGGCGACTGGGAAGTGATGAAGAGCAAACTTCCGCACGGGATTCCTTTCTTGGTGAAAAAGGCGAGCGAGGCGGGGGTGAAATTCGGTATCTGGATTGAGCCGGAAATGGTCAATCCGCAAAGTCGGCTGGCGCATGAGCATCCGGACTGGATTATCAAAGCGCCGAATCGGGAGCCTATCTATTATCGGAATCAATTGGTGCTGGATTTGTCGAATCCTGAGGTTCAGGATTTCGTCTTTGGCGTTGTGGATGGTCTCTTAACGGAGAATCCGGACTTGGCTTACTTCAAATGGGATTGCAACAGCCCGATTACGACCGCCTATTCGCCTTATTTGGGAGAGAAACAAGACCAGCTGTACGTGGATTATGTACGCGGACTGTATAACGTGCTTGAGCGCATCCGGGCGAAATATCCGGATCTCCCCATGATGCTCTGTTCGGGCGGGGGCGCGCGTTGCGATTATGCAGCGTTGAGTTATTTCACCGAATTCTGGGCGAGCGACAATACCGACCCGATTGAGCGGCTCTACATCCAGTGGGGTTTCTCCAAATTCTTCCCGATGAAGGCCATCTGCGCACACATCACGAGCTGGAACAGCAAGGCTTCGGTCAAATTCCGCCTCGATGTAGCCATGATGTGCAAAATGGGCTTCGACATCGGCCTCAAAGAGATGAGCACAGACGAACTTGCCTTCTGCCGGCAGGCAGTTGAGGCTTACAAGGCTTTGAAGCCGACTATCCTCGACGGCGACTTCTACCGGTTGGTTTCGCCCTACGAAGGGGAGCACATGGCGGTCATGAGCGTGAACGAAGAGAAGTCGCAATCGGTGCTCTACACCTACAACATCCACCCGCGCTTCGCGGAAGATTTGTATCCGGTGCGCCTGCAAGGTTTAGACCCGAATAAGTTCTACAAGATAGAGGAGATTAACCTGATGCCGGGCACAAGCTCTGCTTTCTCTGCGAACGGTCAGGTTTTCTCGGGCGATTATCTGATGAAAGCCGGCTTGCGGCTCTTCACTGCCAAGCATCTGGACAGCCACGTCTTCACGCTGACGGAGGTAAATAAGTAGACGGCCGTCGCTCTCCGCAACATACAGAACCCGACAGGTGTAACCGCATACGCCTGTCGGGTTTTTGTTTAACAACCCAATTCATTTGACGCCTCAAAACAAGAGATTATAAATCGGATTTCCATAGGAACAGAATGTTTTTTAATGGTCTATTTTCTCATAAAAAACAGATTTATTAGGGATTCATGGCAAAAAGACCCTGAAAACATTTGGTAGTAAAATAAAATCACTACCTTTGGGCTTAGATGAAGTTGGGAAAGCTCGTCGACGCCGTCGAGAAGAAATCCCAAGTTGGGAAAGCTCGTCGACGCCGTCGAGAGGAAATCCCAAGTCGGGAAAGCTCGTCGATGCCGTCGAGAGGAAATCCCAAGTTGGGAAAGCTCGTCGACGCTGTCGAGAGGAAATCCCAAGTCGGGAAAGCTCGTCGATGCCGTCGAGAAGAAATCCCAAAGCGGGAAATTAACTACTTAATATATAGTATGAGAAATATGATTAATAACTTTTCACGACACAATGCGAAAAACGCACAGCATGTGTATTTCACGAAAGAGATTGTGGATTCGGTTGCGCAAGAAGTTGCGGACGAACTGGGGTTTGGACAGCAAAGGGCAGCGTTTGCTACGGCGGGCAATAATGAAATTGCCAACTACAAACCGGAAAAAGCATTGTTTGACACGACGGAAGTGGAGGCAACAGATGGGAAAAGGGAAGACATTTTCACCTATCATAAACAGATTATCAAAACGATTGCCAATTATAGCTTGGATGAGGAAAAGAAAGCCGCAGCGCAAAGAGTAGCTTATGCGTTTAATGAAGTGGGCGATATTTTCCGCATGGACTATATGAGCGAAACGACGGCTTTTGATGACTTGGTAGAAACCCTCCGGACAGAACCCTACATCACGGCGCTGGCTGCGATTAATATGTCGGACGCGGCAGACGAACTGGAGGCTGCCAACAATAAATTCCGCGAGGCGTATAAGAATCGTGCCACGGCGGAATATGAACGTGCCCAAAAAACTTCGCTGAAAACACTGCGTTCCCTCACCGACGATGCGTTCAATGAAATGGTAAAGACCATCGAAGCGATTTACACTTACAACGAATTGATTACAAAAGATGAAGAAAAGCGCGAGGCATTGCAAAAGGTAATTGACGACATCAACATCTGCCTGCTTCGCCTCCGCAAATCAATCGGTGGCAACAAAGGCAGCAACGACAAGGAGGAAACGCCGGATGAACCGACCGACCCGGAAGAGCCCTCAACCGGCGACGGCGACACGGACGATTCGGACGACGGGGAAGAAGACACGATCGTACCGACTCCGTAACGCATCCCCTTGCAAAAAAGTTTTTGGCGAGATATTGCCTGGCGGTGTCTCGCCAATCCATTAAGAGACGCACAAAACAACTAAATTATTCACAAATAAAGGTATTATTATGCTTAACAACATCTTTACGAAAGGCATTGCCGGTCTGGCCTTGATTGGACTGGCAGCGTGTGGCCCGAAAGAATACCCGGCGATGGGCGACACGGATTTGAAAGTATTTGATGACGAGGTGGTATGCTTCCGCCCCGATTCGCTGGGCAACTATACCGATGCGAACGCTGACGGCATCATCCGATTGGTAAACGGACGCATTATCCTGAAGAAAATCAACCTCCCGGATTATCAGCGGAACATTTCCATGAAGGTACGCGTCGAACTGGCATCAAACGGAGACCGCTGGGATAAATCCGGCTCTGTTTTTGTCCTCCCGAAGGAGTCTGTCATCAACCTGATGAACATCGCCCAAGGTGAGAAACAGTTCCCTGCCGTAGACAGCACGAAGTATGAGTCCCTGATAGGAACAGTCCCCGGAACGGACTACCTCCCGACCGTCGAACTGATGCGCTTCATGACGCCCTTCGGCGTAGGTTATTACAGCAATCCGGAGGACTCGCTGACGGGGAGCCGCCGACCGGTCTATATCCCGAAATGGGAGACATCCGTGAAGTGGGAACAGGACATCACGCAGCTCTATCCGCTGCTTGCAGGCGAAGCCTATGTGGGCGTATTCATCGACACATGGACGGATGCCGGATACCGTATCAGCGTAGATTTGGATATTGATGAGAGCAAATTGGCAAACGATGTCATGCCCAATCGGCACATTGTCCCGCTGTTGAATACTGTCTATTACATCGGTCAGGCCTATCCCGACATCTTCGCACGCCAGCCGATGGAGATACCCTTCAGTCTGCCGCGTGAAGCGCATAACGCAGAACTGAAATACATCGTCACAGGACACGGCGGACATAGCGGCGGCGATGAATTCGTGGAAAAACAGAATATCGTATCGATAGACAACCAGACGGTGCTCGATTTTATCCCGTGGCGGGACGACTGCGCTTCCTTCCGTCGCTTCAATCCGTCTACGGGCGTATGGCTTATCAAGCGATTGGCCGCTTACATCGGCAGAAAAGGATATGCAGAGAAGATGATAGAGGAGCCGCTGGCATCATCCGACCTCTCGCGCTCCAACTGGTGCCCGGGCAGCGATGTTCCTCCCACAACAGCCGAATTAGGCACCCTTGCCGCAGGAGAACACACCTTCAAGGTAGATATTCCGGAAGCACAACCCATCGAAGGAGACGCCATGAATCACTGGCTCGTATCAGCTTATATTGTGTACGAATAATCCATAAGAGTTAAGCCAACTGCTTTAGACGGCATTGGCTTAACTCCTTAAACCTATCAACCTAATCGCCGTTCAATATCACCCACCAGACTGCTGGTGCCAATACGGAACAAGTCTTTCGTCAGCCAATCCTGCCCCAGCACCTCTTTGACAATCGTGTAGTAGTTCACCGCGTCCTCAGCCGTACGAATGCCTCCCGAAACTTTAATGCCGCGCTTCTCTCCGGTCAATTCGTAGTATTGCTTTATTACGCGACACATCACGTAGGCAGCTTCCGGCGATGCGCCCGGATAGCCTTTACCCGTCGAAGTCTTGATAAAGTCAGCCCCCGAATAGAGTGCCAAGACAGACGCCCTGCGGATATTCTCGGTCGTAGCCAACGCACCCGTTTCCAAAATAACTTTCAACTGCGCCGTACGGCAGCTCTCCTTGATTTCAACCAACTCATCGCAAAGTTCCTCGTAATTCTCTTCCATAAAGTAACCCAGATTCAAGACTACATCGATTTCATCTGCGCCCTGCATCACGCACATTGCCGTCTCCGCAATCTTTACCTCCGTAAAGGTCTGCGACGCCGGAAAACCACCGCTCACGGCTGCAATATTCACATCCTGCGCCGTCAATGCCTGCTTTACCGTTTCAACGAAGAGCGGATAGACACAAATCGCCGCCACATTAGAAACATCTGGACGTGTCCCTTCGAAATCATTTACGCTTTCCGTCATCTTCCAAATACTTTCTCTCGTATCGAGGCTTGTCAGCGATGTAAGGTCGATAAAACCGTGTATTTTCTTCAAGACTTCAGGCGTAAAGTTCTCTTTTGCGTGCTTATCCAGCAAAGCCTGTACCGTTGCCGACACTTTCTCATTACTTTCGACAGCAGCAAACTTTCCGAATGCTTCGTGATATTTATCGGCGTTCACTTTGACAAACTCACCCGAACGCTCTTCCCAACTTTCGTGCTCGTGGTCATGTTCACAACCACAATGACAATCATGCTTATGTTCCATATTTATAGTTTTTGATTGTTTATATGTCGTTCCTTATCTCGATTCGTCTTCTTCTGCAGATTCTTCTCGAAAGCAACCGTGAGGTCAACGCCCGTCTGATTCGCCAAGCAAATCAATACCCAAAGCACATCGGCCATTTCATCACCCAAATCCTTCTGCTTATCGCTCTCTTTAAACGATTGCTCTCCGTAGATTCGGGAAATAAGGCGTGCCACCTCTCCTACCTCTTCTGTTAGAATTGCCATATTTGTCAGCTCATTAAAATAACGGACGCCATACGTTTTAATCCACGAATCTACCATTCCTTGCGCTTCGCGGATGGTAATCTCTTGCTCCATATTATTCTTTATTTTGCGTATCAATTAAAATTGTAACCGGTCCATCATTCAACAGCTCCACTTTCATGTCTGCTCCAAACGTGCCCGTCTGGACTTTTTTACCCAACTGTAATCCCATCTCCGCACAAAATGCCTCATACATTGGAATCGCCACATCCGGCTTCGAAGCTTTAAGATAAGACGGCCGGTTCCCTTTCTTCGTTGACGCTTGTAATGTAAATTGGCTCACTACCAAAATCTCACCGCCTATTTCTAAAACCGATTTATTCATCACGCCGTCCTCATCATCAAATATACGCAAATTACATATCTTTTTACTCAACCATTCGATATCTTCTTGCGCATCTCTATCTTCTATCCCAACCAAAACCAACAATCCCTTTCCAATCTTTGATTTTAGATTTCCGTCAATTGTCACGGAAGCATGCCGTACGCGTTGTATAACCGTTCTCATACCTATTTATTTTTCATTTCTATATGTAATCCTTCTATTAGCAATTTCGCTTTTGCCACACCTACAATAGAAGCCAAATCATCCGGACTCGCTTCTCGGATGCGCTTCACGCTCTTAAAATGCTTCAGCAAAATTTCTTTTGTTTTTTCTCCGATTCCTTTTATTTCATCTAATTCCGAATGATTCTGATTCTTACTTCGCTTATTCCGATGGAAGGTAATCGCAAAACGATGTACTTCGTCCTGCATTCGTGTCAATAAATGGAATAACGGACTATTCATTTTCATTCCGATAATTTCAGCAGGAAACCCAAAGAGCAATTCCGCCGTACGATGCCTGTTATCTTTCGCCAAACCAGCAATAGGAATTGACAGATGAAGTTCATCCTCTATAACCGAACGTACAACTTCCATCTGCCCCTTTCCTCCATCTGTAATAATCAGATTCGGCAAAGGTGCTTGTTCTTCCAAAGCCCGTTGATAACGACGCCTAACAACCTCTTTCATCGAAGCGTAATCATCCGGACCAACTACCGTCTTAATATTATATTTCCGGTAATCTTTTTTCGAAGGCTTTCCCATCTTGAAGACTACACATGCTGCAACGGCATCGCTTCCTTGTATATTGGAATTATCAAAGCACTCTATTTGAACGGGCAATTCTTTCAAATGAAGCGCATCTTGAATTTCTTTCAACAGACGTGTGTTTCGTTGTTCCGGATTCAGTTTCTCCGCTTGTTTTAATTTGTCTATCTTATATTGCTTACCATTCATTTCGGATAGTTCAAGCAATTTCTTCTTATCTCCACGTTGAGGAATCGTAAATATTACACCTTCCAATTCCATTTCAATGGGAAAAGGAAGAATAATTTCACGAGCCCGACTCTCAAAGCGCTTCCGCATTTCGATAATTCCAAGCGAAAGCAGCTCTTCTTTTGTCTCGTCCAAGCGTTTTTTATATTCAAATGTGTATGCTTGCACAACGGCTCCATTCCCGATATGCAAATAGTTTATATAAGCAGAAGGCTCGTTCTCCGTAATAGAAAAAACATCTATATTATGGAGCGTTGGAGTAACCACCATCGATTTGGAGCGATAATTTTCGATTGCCTCATATTTTTCTTTGACTTCTTGTGCCTCTTCAAACTTTAATTTTGAAGCTAATTTCTGCATCTGTTCGTACAGATGCCTGCTTATTTGCGATATATTCCCACGCAATATTTCCTTAATCTCCGAAATATTTTGCTGATATTCTTCTATGGTTTGCAAACCCTCACACGGCCCTTTGCATCGCTTAATATGATATTCGAGACACACCTTATAGCGTCCTTCCTTTATCGCTTCCGGAGTTAACGGATACTTACACGTGCGAAGCGGATATAATTCTTTTATAAGCTGAAGCATCAACTTTGCCGTATAAACCGAAGGATAAGGTCCGTAATAACGAGAACCATCACGTACAATATTTCGCGTTTGGAAAACACGAGGGAAATATTCATTCTTTACTACAATAGAAGGATAGGTCTTATCATCTTTCAACAACACATTATAACGCGGGTGATATTGTTTAATCAGATTATTCTCCAGCAGCAGGGCATCTTGTTCTGTGTCCACTACAAAATATTTTATATCCCGAATTTGTTTTACCAGCACGCGCGTTTTATTACTGTCGTGCTGCTTGTTGAAATAGGAAGATACGCGACGCTTTAGGTTTTTCGCCTTACCCACATAGATAATTACCCCCTTCTCGTCAAAGTATTGATAACACCCCGGCTTCTCCGGAATAACAGACAGGATATTTTTTATATAGTCAAACGTCTCCTTTGTCATCGCATTTATTCAGATTTATAACCACAAAACCAGTCGATTATAGTTATTATTTGAAGCATTGTTTCACGTGGAACAAAATACATTTAGCGCCCGGAAAGCACCAAGAGGACATTGATATCACTCGGAGAGATACCCGGTATTCGGCTTGCCTGAGCAATTGTTTCCGGATCGATGCGGATAAGCTTCTGGCGCGCCTCCGTAGAAAGTTGAAGAATGCTCGAATAGTCGAACTTGCCTTTAATACGAATATTTTCCAAACGATTAATCTTGTCGGCTATCAACTGCTCTCGTTTAATATAACCACTATACTTAATCAATATCTCTGCTTCTTCTATAATTTCCTCCTTCCGGTGTGCGGGCAACTTGTCGAATTCTGCTCTCAAGGCAGGGACCAATTCAGAAAGCTTACTTAAATCCAATTGAGGACGCAATACCAAGTCGTGCAATTTGCAACCGTGTGTCAATGGAGTTGTGCCCATTTGCTCTAATCCGGCATTAATATATTGAGGCTTTATGGAGCACTCTTCACAGAAGCGGATGATTCTGTCGAGATGCGCTTTCTTCTCCTCGAGCAAACTATAACGATACGGCGCGGCTAATCCCAAGCGATAAGACTTTTCCGTCAATCGCATATCAGCATTATCCTGACGCAAGAGTATCCGGTGTTCAGCCCGTGAGGTAAACATCCTGTATGGTTCATCAACGCCTTTTGTAACCAAGTCATCAATCAACACCCCTATATAGGCTTCGTCCCTACCCAATACGAAAGGAACTCCGCCATGACAATTAATGTGCGCATTCACGCCGGCAACCAATCCTTGTCCGCCGGCTTCTTCATATCCGGTAGTGCCGTTAATCTGTCCGGCAAAGAAGAGATTCTTGATTTGCTTCGTTTCTAAGGTGTGATTCAATTGCGTGGGGTCGAAGAAATCATACTCGATAGCATAACCCGGGCGGTATATCTGCACATCCCGAAATGCAGGGATAGCTTGCAGGGCACGAAGCTGAATATCCAATGGAAGCGAAGAGGAAAATCCATTCAGATAATACTCCTGCGTATCCATTCCTTCCGGCTCCAAGAAAAGTTGATGCTGTGTTTTGTCGGCAAAGGTTACTATCTTCGTTTCAATACTTGGGCAATAACGCGGGCCGATACTCTTTATCTGTCCGTTATATAAAGGCGAATCAGGCAATCCTTCACGAAGTATCTCGTGGCACTGCTCATTGGTAAAGCACGTCCAGCAGCTTAATTGGTTTAATTCACGATGGGAAGTATCCAAATAGGAGAACTGGTGGAAGTCATTTTCTCCAGGTTGTTCTGCCATTTCTTCAAAGTGGACGCTCCGTGCATCAATGCGGACAGGTGTACCGGTCTTCATTCTGTCTGACTTTATCCCCAGCGAAACCAATTGCCCTGTCAGTCCGAAGGAGGCAGGTTCCGAGATTCGTCCGCCACGTATTTGCGTCCGTCCGATATGCATCAAGCCGTTCAGGAAAGTGCCATTTGTCAGGACAACCGCACGAGCATGGAAGGTTACACCCATTTCGGTGCGCACACCATAGACCTGATTATTTTTTATAAGCAACTCCTTCACCATATCCTGCCACATCCAGAGGTTAGGTGTATTTTCCAAGATACGGCGCCAACAGGAAATAAAACGGGAACGATCGCTCTGCGCACGCGGGCTCCACATTGCCGGTCCTTTGCTTCGGTTCAGCATCCGAAACTGGATAGCCGTCCGGTCAGTCACGATTCCCATGAATCCACCCAGTGCATCAATCTCACGTACAATTTGTCCTTTTGCGATTCCGCCCACCGCCGGATTGCAACTCATCTGTGCAATCTTATTCATGTCCATTGTAATGAGTAGTGTCCGCGAGCCTAAATTGGCAGAAGCCGATGCCGCTTCACATCCGGCATGCCCCGCTCCTACTACTATCACATCATAATCGAATCTCATTTCCTCACGTCTTTTATTTCTTCGTGCAAAGATAGTGAGAAATCGGCAATCTTTGCGCGGATATACCGTAGGCAACAGAAAATTAACCGAACAATTAAGGCGTTTTTCGGAAAGACGATAAGAAGCGTTCGAAAAAACGGCCTTCTCGCGGGGTTAAACCACCAAATTATCAATATAAATTATTGATAAATAAATGATTAGAATAAAATTTCTCCTATCCTACGCACACTCCTTCCAGAAGTAAGGGAATGCACCAATTGTTACATCTGTGTGTAGTTCGGAACACACCTGCACTCGGCAGAAGCTGCCCACAGAGGAAGACAGAACCGCCCAACTTGCCTCTCCTCAGAAGACACAAATATTTCCACAGATAGTTTCCTTTTTCTCTTCTTCTTCTTATCTTTGCCAAAGAGATTTCACAGCAATAAAAACACAGAATAATGAAGACATTAAAAAAGAAACTGGGCGAACTGCTCGTATGGGCACTATTGCCTATGAACGGTCTAATAGCACAGACGGCAGACTACCCTTTCCGCAACCCGGAACTGCCACTGGAGGAACGTATCAACGATTTGCTTTCCAGACTGACGCTGGAAGAAAAGGTGCAATTGATGAAGCACGAGGCACCTGCTGTAGAGCGTCTGGGAATCCCGGCGTACAACTGGTGGAACGAAGCACTGCACGGCGTAGCCCGCACTCAAGAGAAGGTAACTGTTTTTCCGCAGGCTATTGCTATGGCAGCCACTTTCGATACGGAAGCCATGCAAATGATGGGCGATATTACCTCGTCGGAAGGGCGTGCCTTGTTCAATGAAGACCTGAAGACCGGGAAAACCGGTGAGATTTATCGGGGACTGACCTACTGGACTCCTAACATTAATATCTTCCGTGACCCGCGCTGGGGACGCGGACAAGAGACCTACGGAGAAGACCCATACCTTACTGCCAAAATGGGCTCAGCCATTGTGCGTGGCTTGGAAGGAGACGACCCTTTCTACCTGAAAGCGGTAGCCTGTGCGAAACATTATGCGGTGCATAGCGGTCCAGAAGGAATCCGGCACGAGTTTGATGCACGCGTTTCGGCTTACGACTTATGGGACACTTATCTACCTGCCTTCCGCGAGCTGGTCGTAAAGGCAAAGGTACATGGCGTCATGTGCGCTTATAACCGTCTGGAGGGGATTCCTTGTTGCGGACACAACGAATTGCTCCAAGACATATTGCGGAACCAATGGGGTTTCAATGGGTATGTCACCTCAGACTGCTGGGCAGTGTCCGACTTTGTTCAATTCCACAAAACGCATACAGACGATACCGAAGCTGTAGCCGACGCACTGCTGAGTGGGACAGATTTGGAATGCGGTATCCTTTATCCGCGTTTGTTGCAAGCTGTAAAGAGAGGTTGGGTTACCGAGAAAGAAATCAATGTATCTTTCAAACGCCTGCTTGAGATTCAGTTCCGGTTGGGCTTCTACGACCCGCAAGAACGTGTCCCCTACTCTACCATTGGTCGTGAAGTTCTCGAATGTGATGCGCACAAGCAGCATGCTTACCGGATGGCGCAAGAATCGATGGTTCTCCTCAAGAACGAAGGAAATGTCTTGCCACTCGATGCGTCAAAGATTAAACGCATTGCCCTGATTGGCCCGAACATGAACAACGAGATGACTCTATTGTCGAATTATTACGGAGAGCCATCCGAAATCATTACTCCGTATAAAAGCCTGAAGAAACGTTTCGGTGGAGAGATAGATACAATAACAGGTGTGGGCATAGTCAACACGTTGGCATGGGCACCCTCTTTTGTCGAGACAGCTGAACGTGCAAAAAATGCGGATGTGATCATATTCGTAGGTGGTATCAGTGCCGATTATGAAGGTGAAGCCGGAGATGCCGGTGCAGGTGGATATGCAGGTTTCGCCAGCGGAGACCGAACCTCTATGGCGCTTCCGCTTGTTCAGACCGAGCTGCTCAAAGAGTTAAAGAAGACGGGCAAGCCGCTTATCATAGTTAATATGTCCGGTTCCGTGATGAACTTCGATTGGGAAAGCCGTAACGCTGATGCCATCCTGCAGGCATGGTACGGCGGACAGGCAGCAGGCGATGCCATCATCGATGTATTGTTTGGCGATTATAATCCCGCGGGACGTATGCCCCTCACCACTTATATGAACGATGAAGATCTGCCTCCTTTTGAGGATTATTCCATGTTGAACCGCACTTATCGGTATTACAAAGGAGACGTTCGCTATCCGTTTGGCTACGGACTTAGCTACACTACGTTTAGCTATGCCGAACCGAAAAACGTTTCCAGCGTGCGTACCGGCGAGTTATTGCAGGTAAGCACGACTGTTACCAACACGGGAGACCGTTCCGGCGACGAAGTGGTACAGCTTTACGTCATGCACCCACAAGACGGACAAAAGCAGATTCCGAAATGCGCACTGAAGGGATTCCGTCGTATTCATCTGGAAAAAGGAAAGAGTATGGAAGTTTCTTTCACGCTCTCACCCGAAGATCTGGGATTAGTAGATCAGGACGGTAATTTGGTAGAAAAAGCCGGGAAAGTGGATATCTACATCGGAGGCGGACAACCTTACCTCTCTGTGGGAGAATTTAGCGCAGTCGAGATTGAAGGAGACGATTATACCGTATATTAATCCTCTGCAGTCTTTACGTCAGGATATAAACGATACAAAGAGAGGCGGGTTTTAGTTCCCCGCCTCTCTTTGTACTATTTTTTCCGATAAACAATATAATCCGCCAATCCTTTCAACGCCATCTTTGCAGGCGAATCAGGCAATTGCCGTAATATATTGACGGCTTGGTCGCGATACGCCATCATACACTGCTCGGCATATTCGATTCCACCCTGTGCCCTTGCGAAAGCAATGAGTTGCTCAATGTGTTCGTCCGTAAACTCTTTCGCTAAAATAATCCGGCGAAACTCATCAGCCTCTCTCCCACCCCGCCGCAGCGCATAAAGCAACGGCAACGTAATCTTTCCCTCTCGGATATCATTACCCGTAGGCTTTCCGATATTGAGTTCCTTGAAGTAATCGAAAATGTCATCCTTGATTTGGAATGCATAGCCAATCTGCTCGCCGAAACGGCGCATTACCTCGATTAGCTCATCATCTGCACCGACCGAAATAGCGCCAATCGTGGTGCATGCCGAGAGCAAGGTGGCTGTCTTCTTATAGATGACCTGCAGATAGCGAGTCTCGTCCAGCAGACTATCGTCAGCCGTTTCCATTTGCTTGATTTCTCCCTCCGAAAGGTCACATCCCAAATTGGACACAATATTAATGATACGCAAATCGCCGGTCTGTATGGAGCGAATCAACGCGGTGGAAAGGACATAGTCTCCGGTGAGTACAGCCACCCGGTTATCGAAGATAGCATTCAAAGAAGGGATGCCCCGTCGCTGCTTGGTCTCGTCGATAACATCGTCGTGAATCAACGTTGCGGTATGCAACAATTCCAAGAACACGGCTGCATTAATTGTACTTTCTGCTACTCTGTTGCCGCAAACTTTTGCAGCCAGCAATACCAACAACGGACGGATATGCTTCCCCGTCGCTTTCAACATCTGGTCGATAGCCGACTGTAATAGCTTTGTTTCGCTCCGCAGAGAAGATTCAAACTCCTCATTAAAGCGAGCAAATGCCTCAGCTACTGGTTCCTCTATTTTGCTTCTATCAATCATACTTCTTTAAATGCTCCGCAAAAATAGCAAAAAGTATTGAGTACGCGAGTTTTTTTGTACATTTACCAAAAAATGTCGCAACAAATAATAAATAACTCCGCAATGAAATTATTCTTGATTGATGCATACGCACTGATTTACCGTTCGTATTACGCCTTTATAAAGAATCCGAGAGTTAATTCGAAAGGCATGAACACCTCCGCCATCTTTGGATTTATCAATTCGCTGGAAGATGTACTGAAACGTGAGCAACCCTCACACCTTGCCGTAGCATTCGACCCGCAAGGCCCAACCTTTCGCCACGAAGCCTTCGCCGCATACAAAGCCCAGCGAGAAGAAACTCCGGAGGTAATCCGCCTGTCGGTACCAATTATCAAAGAGATTATAAAAGCATACAATATTCCTATACTGGAGGTTCCGCATTATGAAGCAGATGACGTCATAGGGACAATAGCTCAACAGGCTGCCCAGCAAGGTTGCGAAGTCTACATGATGACACCAGACAAAGATTATGGCCAGTTGGTGGGTGACCATATATATATGTATAAGCCGAAGACAGGTGGTGACTATGAGATATTGGGGGTACGAGAAGTGCTGGAGAAATACCAACTGACATCGCCCGAACAGATGATTGACCTCTTGGGACTGATGGGGGATTCGGCAGACAATATCCCCGGATGTCCGGGCGTAGGAGAAAAGACCGCCAAGAAACTACTGGCAGAGTTCGGCTCCATCGAAAACTTGTTGGCGAACACCGGCAAGCTGAAAGGCGCACAAAAGAAAAAGATAGAAGAGAACGCCGAGCAAATTCGTTTCTCCAAGTTCTTGGCTACTATCAAGACTGACGTGCCGATTCAATTTGATGCCGCCTTGTGCGAACGTCGTGAACCGAACGAAGAGCAACTGATGGGCATCTATACCGACTTGGAGTTCCGCACGCTTATCCGTAAGATGAAAGACGAAAACAAATCTGCTCCGACAGTAACCGCCAGCTCGTCGCAGCTGGATTTGTTTGCCTCAGACACTCCCGACTCGCAAGAGTTTGCACAGATTTCAGATTCGACGACCATGCCTCACTCCTACTACCTTGCCGACACGGAAGAGAAACAGTTGGAACTGTGCCGTACATTGGCGGCGCAAGAGGCATTTGCTTTCGATACGGAGACGGACGGACTTGACGCATTGACGGCCGGATTGGTGGGAATGTCGTTTGCCATCAAGGAAAGAGAAGCATGGTATGTTCCTGTCCCGGCAGATAAAGAGCAAGCGACAGTGATTGTTGAACGGTTTGCTCCTGTCCTTCGGCATCCGAAGATTCTAAAGATAGGGCAGAATATCAAGTTCGATATTTTGGTACTAAGGAAATATGGTATCAAAGTGGCAGGACCGCTGTTCGATACAATGCTTGCCCATTATCTGTTGAATCCGGAGTTGCGGCACAACATGGACTATCTGGCAGAGACATATCTCCATTATAAACCTATTCCCATCGAAGAGTTAATCGGCCCCAAAGGGAAAAAGCAAGGCTCTATGCGCAATGTTCCGTTAGAGACAATCAAGGAATATGCCGCCGAAGATGCCGACATCACGCTTCGTCTCAAGCATTTTTTCGAACCGAACCTCAAGACGCATGCAGGTGCAGAAAAGCTATTTTATGAAATGGAGATGCCCTTAATCTATGTCCTTGCAGAGATGGAAGCGTCTGGCGTGAAATTGGATACAGACGCATTGAAGCAATCCTCAGACGTGCTGAGCCAGCAGTTACTCCAACTGGAAGAAGAGATTTACGGACTTGCCGGACAAGAGTTCAATATCAATTCGCCCGGACAAGTCGGGTCTATACTCTTCGAGAAGCTCAAACTAAACGATAAAGCCCGAAAAACAAAGAGCGGAAGCTATAGCACCAGCGAAGAAATCCTTGAGAAACTCCGTCCAAAGCATCCGATTATAGGGAAACTTTTGGAATATCGTGGCTTGAAAAAGTTGCTCAGTACCTATATTGATGCCCTGCCTGCTTTGATTCATCCGGAAACCGGAAAGATTCACACTTCTTTCAATCAAGCCGTAACGGCTACCGGACGGTTGAGTTCAACCAACCCAAACCTCCAGAATATCCCGGTACGAGATGCCTTAGGACGTGAAATCCGCAAAGCATTTATTGCAGACAACGATGATTGCATCTTTTTCTCAGCCGATTATTCCCAGATAGAACTTCGCATTATGGCGCATCTGAGTGGCGATAAACACATGATTGAAGCCTTTTGCAGTGGAGCAGACATTCATGCCGCCACGGCTTCAAAGATTTATGATTTGCCCATAGAAGAAGTAACCGATGACATGCGTCGAAAGGCCAAGACAGCCAATTTCGGCATTATCTACGGTATCTCAACCTTCGGATTGGCCGAACGTTTGAATATCCCACGCTCGGAAGCAAAAGCACTTATCGAAGGTTACTTCCAGACCTATCCGCAGATTCGGACATACATGGAGGAATGTATCCGCGTGGCAAAAGAGAAAGGATATGTGGAAACGCTCTTCAAACGCAAGCGCTTCTTGCCGGATATTAACTCGCATAATGCGGTTGTTCGCGGATATGCCGAACGCAATGCTATCAACGCTCCGATTCAAGGGAGTGCGGCAGATATCATCAAGTTGGCGATGATTCAGATTCATCGCCGATTTGAAGAGGAACATCTGAAGAGCCGTATGATTCTGCAAGTGCACGATGAACTGAACTTTAATGTGTACAAAGAGGAAATTGACCAAGTGAAATCCATCGTATTGGAATGCATGGAGAACGTGGTGGAACTAAAAGTCCCGTTGATTGCTGACTACGGATTAGGTAAGAACTGGTTAGAAGCGCACTAAAAAGTATCCATAAATATTCCGAATATAGCTTTTGAGGTAACCTCTTTCTGCTTTTTATCGCATCCATTCTCTTCATAGTGCATGAACTTATAACTT
>CAZOKT010000014.1:0-21715 GCA_964580505.1 uncultured Parabacteroides sp.
TTCGATTTCATAGGGAGTCTTTCTCAAGAAGTCCGGCTCAAGCAGATCATTTCACAGTAGTGGTCTGATCAAACCACAGTTGTGGAACAATCTGTTTATAGTGAAAAAACAAAAAGAAGGCAGGCAGCTCGGGATGAAGAGCTGCCTGCCTTTTGGGTTTATCTCCCTTTATTTCTTGCCGATCCACGTTAATTTGTGCCAGATAGTCTCTAACGGACCGCGTCTGAAGTGGCGGAACCACCAATGGGCAAAGGTTAATTGCAATAGGAAGAAGGCGATGCCGATGAGGAGGCTCAGTGTCGTCCCGCAATAACGGTGCATTTCCAGGCCGTAACCAAAGTATATAAAGCTGCCGATGACGGATTGCATCACGTAATCGGTCAGGCTCATCTTGCCATAAGGAACAAGGATTTGCTGCACTTTCCCCTCATTTATCCAGTAAAGCAATAGGAATGCGCTGACCATAACCAGCATGAATGCAAGATTATACCATGAGTTCCAGATGGTTTGCATCGTATCTTTCAAGAACGGGTTCTCTATCTGGGCGTAAATGAATTCTTTTATATAATAGAGGAATACGGCACTTGGGAGAGCGTATATGCCTACGCGAGACCAGAAGCGCATGATTGTCTCACGCGTTTCAGGGGTAATCCGAAACAGTCCTTTGCGTCCCAGCAACATACCCATCATGAACAACGAGGCAGTTTGGAAGATGCGCCCATAGCACCATGCCCAGTTCAGGCTGGCAAGCTGGCCGATCGTGAAGTTCACCTGTATCATCTCCCACAGGGAATGTCCGCCTAATTGTGGATAGACATCCAATAATGAGAATAGCATCTGTTGCGGATTAGCCTCCGGAAAGAGCCACGCGTAGATGACTTTGCCCCATTCCAGTGGCTGAAGCATCAGGATGAAAGCAATCCAAGCCACGACCTTGTCCGACAGATGCCGTACCGGAACCAGCACGAACCCCAGTAAAGCGTACAATACTAATATCTCGCCCGGAAAGAAAGAAGCGTTCAGGAATCCGAATAGCAGGAGCAAAACGAGACGCCACATATAACGGTTGCGGAAATCCTCGCCGCATTTTGCGCAATTACGGCTTTGCAGATAGAACGTGAAGCCGAACAACAAAGCAAAGATAGCGTATGCTTTTCCCGAAAACAGGAAGAAAAGCATGTTCCATAAAGAGTTATCCAAGCTCGACAACAGGGAAGAAGTCGCCTTCGGGAAGGAGTAAAAATTGAAATGTTCGATATTATGCAACAAGACTATACCCATCACGGCAAATCCACGAAGCGCATCAACAGCCAAAATCCGTTCGTTCAGGTGCGAAGAATCGTTTCTCATTTTTTCAATCAATAGTTAATTAAAGCCACAAATGTAGGCAATTAAAATCATACATAACGATGAATAGACAAAAAAATAATATGAAAAAGCAGCCTTAATGACCTGTTCGGAACAGGTATTGAGGCTGCTTTTTTCATGAACGTAGTAAAGTGTAATTCTCGTTTAAATCTGCTTCCAGAGTTCGGCCAGCTTTTCCGGAGTAACGTTTGATGCCACAATCACTCCTTTGTCATCTATCAAGAAGTTTCTCATGCCTTTATCCAACCTGTACTTCTTGAAGACATCCGACCGGTTGCCCAGCTTCTCATGCAATTGTGCGGTTCCATCGAGTTTGTCCATCTTGACGGTTTCCTCGAATACGGATGTTTTTTCGTCCAATGAAATGGAATACATCGCCACTTTCGCCTTTGAAGCATTCAACTTGTTAACTTCGTTCCACAATTTGACGTTGCGCGCTCGGGACTCAGCATCGTAGGCTGCCCAAAAGTTAATCAGCGTATAACGTCCGTTCTGATTTTGAAAATGAATGAATGAATCATTTTCTTCTAATTTGATTCTCGGAGCAAAATCACCGGGATTCACACCCTCAACGAGTTTTGCGTCTTTGGTTTCAGCTGCAATTCCCAAGAATACCACTGAAGCCACGAGAAAATAAGCTTTTAGCTTCATACATTATTATTTATGTTAGACATAACCGACAGGAAAATGAGGGCTTCATTTTCGCAGGTTCTTTAATCCCTAAAGAGACTTGGTCGGCTCCTGATTCTCAGGAATAGGAATGCGTTGTCTTTCGCTAAAGTACTCACTGTCATTCCTTAAAACGGCGGCAAAGATAAGGAGAAATCTCCGATAAAGACTTGTCGCAAATCAATTTCAGCGAATTAGCAGTTTTTTTTATAAGTTGTGGCGTATTTTTTTACAGAAAAGTCTACATTTGCAACCGCATGAAAGATAAATTTACATATATGACGACTGCGCCAATCCCGAGATTGGTCTCTTCTTTAGCTATCCCCACAATTATAAGTATGCTTATTACGGCTTTTTATAATATGGCAGATACCTATTTCGTAAGTAAAATCAATACGCAAGCTACGGCGGCTGTCGGAATATCTTTTTCTGTGATGACTATCATTCAGGCACTTGGCTTTTTCTTCGGACATGGCTCCGGGAATTATATCTCACGTAAGTTGGGAGCAAAAGACACGGCAAGTGCAGAGATGATGGCCTCCACAGGATTCTTTTGTGCATTGATTGTCGGGATAGTCATTGCGATATTCGGATTGCTCTTTATTACGCCTTTATCGAGGGCTTTGGGTTCTACGTCAACGATACTTCCTTATACGGAGAGATACTTGGGGATTGTACTTTTGGGGGCTCCATTTATGGCGGCTTCTTTGGTTTTGAACAATCAGATGCGCTTTCAGGGAAATGCCCTTTATGCGATGGTTGGCATCATTATTGGTGCGGTTATAAACATAGGATTGGATCCGTTGCTTATTTTCACCTTCGGCTTAGGAATCAGTGGGGCTGCGATTGCAACCGTTGTAAGTCAGGTATGTAGCTTTTGTGTGCTTCTGCTGATGGAGCGCAGGGGCAATAATATCCGGATAAGCTGGGCGAAATTTACGCCTTCTGTAGAGATGCTTAAGGAAATTGTTCAAGGGGGCACTCCTTCGTTGTTCCGGCAAGGATTGAGCAGTCTGGCTACGATTTGCCTGAATCATTCGGCCGGGTTTTATGGAGATGCGGCGATTGCGGGCATGTCGATTGTGACGAGGATTTGTGCCTTTATCAATGCGTTTGTCATAGGGTTTGGCCAAGGATTCCAGCCCGTGTGCGGTTTTAACTACGGGGCTGGGATTTACCAGCGGGTAAAGGAGGGCTTTTGGTTCTGCATACGCGTCGGGACGTTGTTCCTGTTGGTCTGTTCGGTGATAGGTGCGGTCTTTGCACCTGAGGTAATCGGACTGTTCCGGAAGGGAGACCCTGCCGTTATCGAGGTGGGAACGAACGCTTTACGTTGGCAGTTGCTTTCGCTCCCTTTGTGTGCCTGGGTAGTTTTGTGCAACATGATGTTGCAGACGATTCGCAAGCCTGTCCCGGCTACGATTGTAGCGGCGTCCCGTCAGGGCATGTTTTTTATTCCGTTGGTTTGGATTTTGCCGCAATTCTTCGGGTTACGCGGAGTAGAGATGACCCCGGCAATAGCCGACGTACTTTCTGCCTTGTTGGCTGTCCCGTTGACCCGCAAAGTGTTGCTTGAGATGAATGCGGGCGTCTTAAAATCCTGATAGACGGCGCAAAAGTGGGCTCCCTGTGGGGACGTCTATTTACCCCAACTTAAAAAATATCTTATATTATTCCCTGAAATATTTGTTGTTCTGACAAAAAAGACATACCTTTACGCCTGAAATAATTAAATTTTTATTCAACCAGCTTTCAACCTTAGCAGTACTCAGATATAACCTCTGAGGCACTTAGGTAGTACCTTTAAGGCACTTTGGTTGCACCTCTGAGGCACTTAGGTTGCATTAACGTTTTGGTGGGGTGGAAAGCATAAATATTAACGATTATGGCGTTTTACAAGAAACAGTATTCAGAGACGCACCAAGTGTACTACCCGCAGGCGGTAGTGGTGGGAAAACCGGTTCAAACAAAAGAAATCGCGGCGGAACTTGCGTCGATTTCTACCGTAAGTCGCAGTGATGTCATGGCGGTCTTAGGTGATTTGGCTCCGGTATTGGCAAAGTTCATGAAGCAGGGAAAGAGTGTACATATCGACGGATTAGGTACGTTCCGCTATACGCTCAAGACGGAAGGCGTTAAAAATGAGGAGGAATTTAACTTCGCGAAACAAAAGAAGGGCGTGCGCGTGCAGTTTATACCTGAAACGACCTACGGTAGCAGGGGAAACTCGGCGCAGCGCGAACTGATAGCCGACGAAATCGAATGGATAGAGCTATCTCCTAACACCCCGACCGAAGACACGGACGAACCGGGTGACGAGGATGATACGAACGAACCGAATCCGTAGTAGAAAGTCGGGTAGAGGGGCAACAGACCGTTAACGGCCTTCGGAAAGGTTGCGGGACAAGTGCCTTGTTGTCCCTCCGCCCTTTTGCTTGATTCGCAGGCGGTGTCATATCGTCGGTCTTTACTTTTAATATCGTCATTTTTTATCGTTCTGGTTATTTTTTGAATATCTTTTTTTAGCGAATTGAGGGTATAATTGACAGTTATGCCTACCTGCCAGTTATATTGTTTGACTTTTGTCCGGCTACGATAGTCCGGATAAGAATAAACCATTCTGTACGGGATGTAGGGTTGCAGAAAATCTTGCAAGTTAAGAGCAAGGTTCAGCCGGTCGTCCAACAAAGCCTTTTGGAGCTTCAAACCGTAATAATAGAAAGAAGTAGATTCGCTGCCTAAGCTCGGCTCTTCCATAACATAGCCGCCTGTAACCGTTAGTCTCCATTTATGAGGGAACTGCTGACTTATATTGGCAAAACCACCGCCAAACCACCGTTTGGTCTGCATGCCCTCAGGATAGTTCTCAGTTGGTTCTTCCATTTTCAAATCCAGATAACCTATGCGGGCATTGAGCGACAGATGAGTGTTGGCAAAAGGATTATAGCTGATATAGGGAATGACCATATATCCGCGCGTGCAGATATTATTCATATAGGTTTGATTCAGGATGCCGTCTTCGCTCAGATAGTTATATTCATCAATGATGTTATTTCCTATGGAATATAGAAGTTGCCATTGCATACTCAGATTATAAGACGAGTAATTATAGGATGCCGAAAGGCGATGGTGCTTTTCAGATACCAAAGTCGGATTTCCATACGATATGGAAGTACCGGATATAATAACAGTCGGGTTCAGATAGGAAATGTCCGGTCTTCGGATGCGCAAGTTATAGCCTGCTTTCAGATTATGACTCTCATTTATTTTATAGATGCCGGATAATGATGGCACCCAATCAGCTTTCCGATATATAAAATCCTCCGCTTCATTTTGATTCTCTTTTACGTGCTGCCAGGTATGCTCCATCCGTAACCCTGCATTTATCCCCCAGCTACTTTTATTAATACCATACGAAGCATAGAAAGAAAGAATGTTTTGGTAATGTGTATAATTGACAGCCGATTGGTAATCCGTTTGCCGCCAATTTTCATTTTCCAAGTCTTTATAAAGTGTCAGGCTCTGACTGTGGTTGTTTCTATAAATATGCTTTGTTCCCAATTCCAGAGACTGGTTGTGTCTTAGTGGAAGTACATAATCAATCTGCATGGTATGCTCTTGCCTTTTTTCCCGATTATCCTGATATAGGAAAGGATATAGGTATTGTAGGGAACTGTCTTCGTTACCTTCTATATTATAGGATTTCTTATAATCATCCATATCATTAGGCAGGTATTCATATTGGTAAGAAATCGTCAATTGCTCACCCTTGCGAATAGGAGAGCTGTGCTGATAATCTATCTTTACAGAACTACCACCGGACATATTATTCTTATTTCCCTCTTGATTATAACTGTAGATAGGTAGAAACACTGAATTAGATAGCTGATATGTACCGCTATAATCGTAGTGTATTTTTTCCCTGCTTAGCATAGCTGACAAAGCGAGCAGATTCGTAGAATCTATTCCAAAACTTACATCCAATCCGGCTACGTGTGATGGTATTCGTATCTTTGTATTCTGTTGCATAGATAATTGGCGTATTTCGTCCTGATACTCTTCACGCAAATAGTCAGTTTTTATTCCCAGACTATAATGCGTGTAGGTGTAATTCCCCGATATAGAGAAACGCCCTGTTTGCAAAGTTCCGTATAGACTTCCTTGCTGCATACGATTCATCGCTATAGCTTGCAGATTGAGCAGATAGCCATCTATCTCATTACCCTTTGTAATGATATTCAAGATTCCATTTACTCCTTCAGCATCATAGCGTGCCCCCGGGTCAGTAATAACCTCTACACGTTCGATGGTGGCTGCAGGAATACTGCGAAAAATTTCGGTAGGATTCTTCGTATATAAATTGGAAGGCTTCCCATTCAGGTAAACTTGAAAATTTGTGCTGCCATTTACTTTTATTTCATCATTTCCTTCGACAGTTATAAACGGGACTTTCCGTAAAATGTCCAAGAACGTATTTGTTTTCGATTCCGGATCTTTGTCTATTTCATAGATAGTCTTATCAGCTTCTATCTTGATTAATTTTTTTGCAGCAATAATCTCCAGTTCCGGAAGGTTCTTTTCCAATAAGAGAGAATCTACCACCGCATAAATATCCACTTCCTGCTTATTCTCTTGTGCAAACATGGAGACGGTCAGGCAGAAAAAAACTAATACAATTTCTTTTTTCATCGTCTTTAATTTTTAGTTGCTGCAAAAGTAGAGGAAGCTGAAAGGTATGCATGAAATAATTGAAGGATAACAATCTGACATTTTCATGACAATTTGCCGACATTTCCATTTTTCAGTCGGGATAATGTAATTCAGAAATAAGAAAAACACTATATTTGCTTTTGGATTTTTTTAAAGCGATAAATTTATGCATACACGAACCGCAGCATATTTGATTATAAGTTGTATAATCTTCTTTCTGCTCTTATCGATTAGCTTTGGATTTAATAATTATATTCATGCGAAACAGAGTATTATTTCTAATCTGAATTATGCTTTACAAAATACAATCAGCAAAAGTGCACCTTATTATATGAGTCAAGATTCCATACGCGCTTATAGCCATCTTGCCAGAATTTATGGAAATCCACTTATTATCGAATCTTACAATCAAGATTTTTATCTTCAAATGCAACCTGTAATAGCTACACGAAAATGTGGGATACGGGTGCAAGTATATGACCCTACTGCGGAATTTGAAAAATCACCGGCATTGGATGATACAAAATATCTGACCAGTGACACATTGCTTTGGGCTTCAACTTATCCAAGTTTGGAAGTAAAAGATGCTTATCAATCACCTATCAGTTTGTCCTTTCAAGGATATGCAGATTGCTCTTTTATAGATATAATAGGCATTATGGATAAAAAAGAGCCCGTATTATTTCTGTTGTTAGCTATGTTTTTATGCAGTTTTTCTATTTATTTTCATCAAAAACGGAGCATTGTGTCCGTTGTATCTCAACAGCCTGCAATATTGGATAGCAATTGTATCGCTGTAGGGAATCTGATTTTGCAACCGGAAGAGTCCAATTTCTACCTATCTAATCAGGAACGTCTGAAGTTAACCCCGATGCAAACTGCCCTCATGCGCCTTTTCTTTGAGTCTTCAACGCATATTTTAACTCGAAATGATATATGCAAGGCTTTATGGCCTGGGAAAGTGAATGCAGATGAGACACTCAATACTTTGGTTCGCCGATTGCGACCTATCTTAGAAACCAATACAAATTTGAGAATTACAACAGATAGGGGAAAGGCATACGTGTTAGAAGTGATCTGAAAAAATGAAGGATTCGATGTTCCCTTTATATTTTCCTATATCTTCTTCCCCGATTTTTTTAATATCAAACAACTTTATATCCGGATAAATCGGTTCTAAATACCGGTAATCAATAGGTCCGGGTACAACTTCGATGCGTACACGTGTGATACCCTTTCTTATAAAATCCAGTGCGATAGCTGCATTATAAGAGACATCTATTATACGATCTCGTCGCCTTGGGCCGCGGTCGGTAATTTCCACTATCACACTCTTCATATTGTCGAGGTTTGTAATGCGAACAAACGTTCCGAATGGAAGAGTGCGATGTGCCCCTACAAATTCATATTTATTATATAACTTACCGCTGGCGGTCTGTTTGCCATGCAACCGTTGATGATAATAGGAGGCCAACCCTTCCTCCATAACTTGCGCATGGAGCAAAGGAACTGCACAAAGGAATATGCCTATCAGCCATTTCATATTTTTTTAGAAATATCAACCAAAGGATTGTGATAGCGGCCTTTGGTTTGTGTCTGATTTCCCCAGTTGATAGCTCGTTGGGGGCAATAATGCAGGCATGCCAAGCATTGCAGGCATCGGCTTTTCCATACAGGCCGACGCATTACGTCCAGATAGATGCAACCTATAGGACAGAGAAGTTGGCACAAACCGCATCCGTTGCAAGTTCCCGTTGCATGAAACTTTTGCTGTTTCACCATATATTTCCAGAAGAATTGCCCCAATATGTGCGTTTTTAGCCAAGCAAATCTTCCTGCTGTATAGAGTTCTTTTATATCCGAGCAATCCTTAATAGCCGTCGCTATCCGTTGTATCCTTTCTTTGAGGGCACTCAGTTTTTTCAGTTCCACCTCTTCGCTGTCTACATCAAACCCCGGTAATAAAATGTAGGTATTAGGCATTTGAACGGAAAAACTATATGTATGGATTGTTACTATCGGCTTTGCCAGCTTTTGTATCATAAGATTCGCCCGACCACAGTCATCGCCACACGTAAATACATTATAAATTCGTCTGCAATGGTAATTCTGTTTAATCAGAAACTCCAGAAAGATACGCACAACCTGCGATACATTCCATGCGTGTACCGGCGAGACCAGGATAATTTCGGTATCGTCTTTCAGATACTGTTTCGGGTCATCGGCGGTAATCACCTCTTGCATCGCAATCATGGGTGTCTTGAAAATACCGCTTAGCAACATGGCGACAGAGGCCGAATTGCCCGTCGCCGAATAATAAAATATAGTCATAAGTATCAATTAAAGCGATTCTATTTCTTCTAAAATCATGCAGGCGGCAGCCACTGAGGTTACATTTCGTACACCGATGCTGCGTTTTCCGTTGTTTTCCTTCAGAGTACATACTTGCGGATGCTTCTGGATGTAAGCTATCAATTTGCCAAATGCAGGGCTTTGATAGTAGGGACTGTCGGGAATTGTAACCAGATAAAGGTTCATCTGTCCCTTTTTCAGTACGACTTTCTCAATGCCTAATCCGCGTGCCATGCGACGGAGCCGGACGATGCGGATCAGCTCCATTCCTTCCTGTGGAACCTCCCCGAAGCGATCTTCCAGCCGGTTGATAAATGCCTGAATGTCCGATTCCCGTTCCAAACTGTCCAATTCTCGGTAGATAGAGACACGTTCCGAGTCGTTTGGAATGTAAGTCGGAGGAAACAAGAGCGTCAAGTCGCTTTCAACATGAGTTTCACGGATAAAAAAGCTGCCTTCCTTTGCTTCATTATTTCCCGAAAATTCAGCATATAGTTCGGCAAATTCATCCGATTTCAACTCATCAACCGCCTCTTCTAAGATTTTCTGATAAGCCTCATAGCCGAGGTCGGCGATGAAACCGCTCTGCTCTGCGCCCAACATATTACCGGCGCCACGTATGTCCAAATCTTGCATGGCAATATGAATGCCGCTACCCAACTCAGAGAAACTTTCGATAGCCTGCAAACGTCGTCGCGCCTCCTGCGTGAGTGAACTCAAGGGAGGAGATAACAAATAGCAAAAGGCTTTCCGGTTGCTACGCCCTACGCGCCCCCTTAACTGGTGAAGTTCGGAGAGGCCGAACTGATGTGCGTTGTTAATTATAATGGTATTGGCATTCGGTACGTCGATACCATTTTCTACTATGCTGGTTGCCACAATTACGTCATATTCATAGTTGACAAAATCCAAAATCTTTTTTTCCAACTCATTCGGTTCCATCTGTCCATGTGCCACGCAAATGCGTGCCTCAGGCACTTCTCGTTTTAACAATGCTTCTATTTCGTAGATATTTTGAATCCGGTTGTTGATGAAGAAAACCTGTCCATTGCGAGACATTTCATAATGGATAGCTTCCTTGATAATTTCCGAATTGAACCGTTCCACTTCTGTTTGTACCGGATAGCGGTTGGAAGGAGGCGTTGTGATACTACTCAAGTCTCGTGCACCCATCAGCGAAAACTGCAATGTTCGCGGAATAGGAGTCGCCGTCATAGTCAGCGTGTCGACATTTGTTTTGAGTTGGCGTAGTTTCTCCTTTACCGATACTCCAAACTTTTGCTCTTCATCTATAATTAGCAAACCCAAATCTTTGAACAAAACATCTTTGCTGACAATCCGATGGGTTCCGATAACGATGTTAACTTCTCCATTTTTGACTTCCTGCAGTGTACGTTTGATTTGGGTTGTCGTACGTGCGCGACTGATATAGTCAATCTTGCAAGGAAAACCTTTCAGTCGTTCCGTGAATGTTTGATAATGTTGAAACGCCAAGACTGTGGTAGGTACTAATACAGCAACCTGTTTATTGTCTGATACTGCTTTGAAAGCTGCTCGGATAGCCACCTCAGTCTTTCCAAAGCCGACATCTCCGCAAATCAATCTGTCCATTGGTCGCGGACTTTCCATATCTGCTTTGACTTCTGCTGTCGCACGTATTTGGTCTAACGTATCCTCATAGATAAAACTCGCCTCCAATTCATGCTGCATAAAACTATCCGGGCTAAAAGCAAAGCCTTGTTCGCGTTTCCGTTTTGCATAGAGAATGATGAGGTCGCGAGCTATGTCTTTTACTTTCTTTTTGGTTCGTTCTTTCATTTTCTCCCACGCGCCCGTACCCAGCTTGTTTAGTTTGGGAGGCTCGCCATTGTCCTTTCCTTTGTACTTGGAAAGTTTGTGCAGAGAGTGTATGCTGACAAAAATGGCATCATTGTTCTGATAGATAAGCTTGATGACCTCTTGCATCTTACCATTCATTTCCATTCGCACCAACCCGCCGAATTGACCGATGCCGTGGTCAATATGTACAATATAGTCGCCCAGTGTAAACTGATTCAGTTCTTTTAGCGAAAGGCTTATTTTTCCGCTACGCGCTTTGTCGCTGCGAAGGCTATATTTGTGGAAACGGTTGAACAGTTGATGGTCGGTGAAGATACAAATCTTTAACTGCTGGTCAGCAAATCCGGCATGAATGGTCTTATTTACGGCTGTAAATAGGATATTTTCATTCCTGTCCTCGAATATTGCCTGAATACGCGCAGCTTGTTTTTCCATGTCACTGAGTATGTAGATTGTGTATCCGTCTTGCAAATATTTGCGAAAAGTTTCGCCGACAAAATCGAAATTCTTATGGAAGATAGGTTGTGCTTGGGTTTGGAAAGTGAAGGCTGTCTCAATCTCTCCAGCAGTGTGATTTCCGATTTGCAAACGTCTAAGCCGAAGTGCTTGCTGCATAAAATCGTCCCATCGGACTAATTTGGATTGCATTGCTGCTTCATCTGCAAAAGACTCTTCATCGGCAACGACTGGTTCCTCTTTCCAGAGTACTCCAATCCGTTCGCGACACCATGCCAAATCCTGTACGGCAAGAAGCGTATCTTCCGGTAATGATGCCAACAAACATCCACCTGAAGCCGTATCTCTTTTACTCATCTTCGATACCACATAAATGGAATCTAACTTATCTTTTGACAACTGAGTCTCTACATCGAACGTGCGAATTGTCTCTACCTCATCGCCAAAGAAGTCGATTCGATAAGGATACTCGAATGAAAAAGAGAACACGTCTAAAATACTGCCGCGAATGGCATACTGTCCCGGTTCATACACATAATCTACCCGTTCAAATCCGTGACTATCCAATACTTCCGAAACGAAGGTATTATCCAACTTATTTCCCACATGAATTTGTAAAGTATTTTGTTTCAACAAATCCTGTGTAACTACTTTTTCGGCTATAGCTTCCGGATACGAGACAATTACAAAACGTGTTTGTTTATCTTGCAACATACTCAGAACCTCTGTTCGTAGGATTTCATTGGCAGGGTCTATATGTCCGTATTTTATATCGCGACGATAAGCCGAGGGGAAGAAGAATATAGATTCGCTACCGGTCAGTTGCTTCAAATCGTTATAAAAATAGCCTGCTTGTTCCATATCGCTAAGCAGGCAGATGAAATTTCCGCTTTGTTTGATGAAGAGGGATGCAATTATCATAGCTGCCACCGAGCCATTTAACCCGCGTAAAGCAATGTTCTTGTCTTTTCCCTCTCGAATCAAACTGTCTAAAGCCGTGACTCCGCTATGCGAAGCATACACTTTCAATAAATCTTGTATATCCACGTTTTTCTTTTATGCCTCTTCATTACTTCACCTCGAACAATAACTGCGTATGATTCGGGTTTACCCATGCAGCCATTAGTGCATGAAAAGCAGGGTAGTTTGCCTTTGTAATTTGGTTTGAATTGATATTCAACATTCGTTTTACCTCTACTTTGTTGCCAGTCTGTTGAATTGTAAAACTCATGGAACCTGCTGCATTCGATAACTGATAGCCGTCAGTCGGCATGCTCAATACCATCCCTTCTGGAATTTCGACGGTATAGATATAGGATTCATTTGGAGCATAGAGCAGCGATAAATTACAGTCGCGCGTTGTATTCAAGGATGCGTATCTCTGTGTATATGCACTTACTGGAGCTTCCGGCAGATTAAGAATAGCATAACCATTGGTCTTAATTAGTTCCGTCGTCTCAGTAATCTCTTTCTCTGCTGCTTTAGTATAAGACAAAAGAGCAGATGGAATAGTTGCCTGAGTGACAGATGTAACCTTGTCTGCTGAGATTGTCATATTTACTGCACAAGAAACCGCCGGATTCAAGGCAGGAATTTCAACAGTCTTGCCGTCCCTTAGATTTACGATTCGGCAGCGATCAGTCAGCCATCCGGCATCATCCATCTGGTCTGATTCCGGATTCAGCAAATAGGTGTTTCCGTCGGCAACGGCCTTCACGAACAATGAAGCTCCTTTCAGCCCGAAACTATCATCAGGAACACCTTTGGTAGGAAAACGCACGCATATTTCAGCATCGATTTTCAGCGCATTAAGTAATCCTTGTAGTAAATCTGTAAGTTCTGCTTTTGTGCCATAGGCCGAATTAATCACCTCTTCAACAGGCCGAATTCGATAGCCGGTTGCCTCTAATGAGAGCGATGAATGGGCAAAGTCATTATTGATGAATGATAAAATGGCTTGTAGTTTTTCCGTATCGCTATCTTTGCCGGATGTAATGGTTTCAGCTAAAGAAAGGAGAGGCATACTTTCACGCATTTCGAACTGTTCAAATAACGTTCTTAGCGCTTCTGCTTCCGAAGTATAACTGCTTGCTGTCAGAAATTGGATATCACCCTCATATAAATGCTGCATCGGCGCACGAGAAGAGGCTTTGACATTCTTCAAAGTCCAAGCGGTGGTACGCATACCGTTGTTTACACTAACTTTAGCCTCCGCTATTGGATTAACCAATCCGTATGATAAATCATTACCTTCTGGTACGGTAATAGTCAAGTTATATTCCTTAACTGGAGAACTCTGCTGTATTGGTTCCAAGATGTCTATGACAGGCAAATAGCCCGCTTTGCTGGTAAGCGTATAATCCAAATAGATGGTAGCCCCTAATTCCAGTCCTGTATGGACAATGACCATTTCCTTTAGGTGGTTATAAGCTGGGGCATTAACTGCAGAACGGGGTAATACTTCTACAAAAGCATTATCAGGAGTTCTGATAATCGTACCGTCTTTCTGCTTCGTATAGGATGAGTTTATCTTGAGTGTCTGGTAGTTGGGATTATAGACAATGAATGTTTCCCCGTATGTACTGCGCATGGCAGTGTGGGTGAAAAGGGTCAACTCCATCGAATAGTGGAACTCCTGACTACCATCTGGATTCAATGTCCATGATTTGGATAGTTGCTGGTATTCAGCCTCTGCATCCCCTGCAGCCGCCCATAATGATGTGGTACAAGCGAATAGGAGTGCAAATAATATAGGTAATGCTTTTATTTTTTGTATCATGATTCTTCCTCCTTATTTCTTAATTACTAAATAATCTCCATAAGACTTAAATGCATTGACAGCCGTACGGAACCCTTCCCAATCGGATGCTTCATACACACGCTTCTTCAAAGTTAATCGCTGGAGTATGGTAACTTTGTTACCAGCCTTTTTCAGTGAACCTTCAAAGTCTGCTGCAGTACTTTGACAGAGCTCTTCTTTTGTGCTGTTAATGTTAAAGGTGTAACCTGCCGGTAGTTGGAGAGTCTCTTCTTGTTCTACCAAACGCGAGCAGCCATCTTTGAATCCGTATTGGCGTTCTTCTATATCCGTATTGATACGCAGGAAACTCTTCACGGAGGTGTACACTTTGTTCAGCATGGGTTTTACTACTAATACATCGTTGCCTACAAGGGCATATTGGGGGATTTCGTAGCGGAAGGTTATCTTGATGGGCGCTGCTTGGTAATCTTTCGGATTCTTGCCCCAATCTACGCTAATTAGACGTGCGTTAGGAGATATAGCAAGCAGTTGTGTTTCCATGTTATTCTTCCAATCTTGCTGCCAACCGGATGTGAACACGCGACGGATGGCGGCATCTGATTGTCCTTCTGCTTGCACGGTGAGTGTGCCCTTCAGTGTTCCGTCACTTTCCAAGCGGTTGTCGGCATGTAGTTTCAGGTAATGGTTCTCTGGGGCGGATAGGGGTGTGATGAGAAGGTCGGAGCCTTCGGGTATGCCCGGCAGGTAGTTCTGCTGCTGCTCAGCACTGCTCCATAGCTCACGGACGAAGGGTACCCATGTTGGGTCTAAAGGGATGTAGGTACCGTCGGAGAGCTTTACCACTGCTACGCAATGGTTGAAATGGTCTGCCGGTATCTGTTCTACCCGGCTGCCTGCCATCGTCATGGCGGGGTAGGACTCAAAGCCGGCCATGCGCAGAAAGGCTATCAGTGTGCCAGCGATATCCTTGCAGACACCGCACCGGTCGGTATAGTTCATCTTCAGGTTATGTAGGGTATAGCCTTCGCCTTTGCCCATCGAGAGACCGGCGTAGCGGATGTTGTCTGCTACCCAGTGGGTCAGTACGGCTATCTTTTCCATGTCGGTCTTCTTGCCTTTTATCAGTTCATCTACCTTCTTCTGGGCTTCGGGTATTGGTTCGAAGCTGCCGTAGTCCTCATTGACCTTGTGGAACCAGAGTGACTTGTCTATCCATTCGGGTGTAGATGAGAGCATCAGCTTGGGTGCAGCATCGAACAGATCAACCATATTCGGTTCACGCTTCGTGGGGATAGCGTCATCGATGGCGAAGGTGTAGGCTTTCTTCCCATCTTCGTAGTACATGGATGAGGCGCATGTCCCTTGGTAGAACTGGTACTGTATCTCTTTCTCCATTGGAATCAACAGCTTATAGACCTTGCGGACGGTAGGTTCGGACACCCAGAAGGGCACGATGTCGTAGAACTGTCCGCGCATGGGCGGTATGAAACGGGAGTCGTCCTCTTCGGCTCCGGCCAAGAGGGCATAAGTGAAGCCTTTCTTGGCTATCTCGTACTCTACGACGTCACCCGGCTCCAAGCGGCCTAACTCCAGCATAATCTGGCGGGCTCCCCAGTAGATGGCACGTGCCGGTGCGGCATAGTCGCAGGCTTGAGTCACATCCACGTTCACAACGTCCCCGCCAGCACGGTAGATGGTAGCCCGTTTGAACTCGGCGAATGCCGTAAGGGGGTCATAGTCATACTTGATTACATGGTTAGCCACCCCACCTTTTGGGGTTTGCACTTTAAACTTCCTATATACGGCGAAAGAGCCTGAGCCGGTAGGTTGTACGGATACGGCCGTACTGTCTAACAACGTGACGCAGTCGGCCGCTTCAAAGGCTGCCTGCTTCGCAGCGTTTGTACCGTCTTGTGCCCGCGTAAGGGGGGACAGCGCAAGCAGAGAAAGGGTTACAATGGGTAAATACTTCATATTTATAGGGTTTATTTATGGTTTTTCGATTCACGTTATGGCTGACCTGTTCCGCCCGGCTCATCTTCCTTTTCTGTACCAGGCGTATAATGTCAGGGCAAAGTTAACAGAAATAACGGAATTTGGCACATATTCCATGCACTCTGTTTGAATTTTTATCTCTCCCCTCGTCCGGCAGTGCGGGGTACAGTGGGTCTCTTCAGCGGGTCACTGTGGGTCTCTTCAGCGAGTCACTGTGGGTCTCCTCAAAGGGTCACTGTGCCCCTTGATGGTACCCCACAGTGGGGTATATCCGAAGGTCTCCGTCAGGTGTCGAGCGTTACCTTGCTGCCCTCCCGCCGGATATGTTTCATGATGTTGGCCGGAGGACGCTGTGCCATCAGCTCTTGCTTCATGAAGTCCATGAAGGGCGCCACATGGGCAAAGAACTTTCGGTATCCGGCACAAAGGTAGTTCAATCCCACCTCGCCGTCCGCCGTGCGCAGAAAGCGGTTCTTGGGGCACTCCCCGTTACAGGCAAAAAGGAACTCACACTCGCGGCACTGGCGTGGCAGACGGTGCTGCTTGTCCGCTCCAAATGCCACCTGCTTGCTGCCATACATCATCTCGGTCAGCGTCGATGTGCGGATGTTGCCCAACTTATACTGCGGGAAGACGTAGTGGTCGCAGGCATATACATCGCCGTTGAACTCCATCACACCCGCATGCCCGCAGGTCTTTGCCAGCGAACAGATACCCGGCTGCACCCCGTACCAGTTTGCCAGCGTAGCGTCGAACAGCTGGATATAGTACGTGCCCACGTCCTGCTGCACCCACTCGTCGAAGAGCTTGCAGAGGAAGTCACCCCACTTTCCGGCGCTGACCGAGAAAGGAGCCAGCTGTACCGAATCATCCTGCTGCTCCGGAACCGTGAGCCGTGTGCCGTCATCATGCACAGAAAGCCGTTCCACGATAGGAGAGAACTGGATGTAGTGGCACTCTATCTCCTTGAAGAAGCGGTAGAACTCCAGTGGGTAGTCTGCATTATAGTCGTTCACCACCGCCATCGCGTTATACTCTACGCCGTGTTTCTTCAGCAGATTGATACCCTTCATCACCTTGAAGAACGAGGGCAGTCCCTGCCGATTGCGGCGGTATTCGTCGTGAAACTCCTGCGGTCCGTCAATGGAGATACCCACAAGGAAGTTGTTCTCTTTCAGGAAGCGACACCACTCGTCCGTCAGCAATGTCCCGTTGGTCTGGATACAGTTGTCTATACGCCTGCCTCCTGCATACTTATGCTGCAGCTCCAAGGCTTTCTTATAGAAGCTGACAGGGCGCATCAGTGGCTCGCCCCCGTGCCATGTGAAGAGCACCTCCTGCATAGTTTGACACTCCATGTATTGCCGGATGAACAGTTCCAATAGCTCGTCACTCAGGACGTAATTCCGCACTGACGGATAGAACTTACCTTTCTCGATGTAATAGCAATAGTCGCAAGCCAGATTGCATACCGACCCTACGGGCTTCAGCATGACATAAACCGGACTTGCAAAGGGAGAAATATTCATGGGTTGTTAGAATTACTTACTGTTTTTGTAGTCTTTGACGAACGCCTCGCATATCCAGTTAGCCAACGCTTGCCGGTTGTTGCTCAGGACGATACGCTGCTGGTCATGTTTATTCTGTATGTTCCCGATTTCGATAAATAGGGAGACTGGATTGGTATTACGCAAGACGTAAAGGTTATGCTGGCTGACCGTTCCGGTGAATCCCCGTCCCGGCTGATGCTTAGCATATTTGTCCCGGAATGTTTGCCTTACGGTATTGGCCAGCTTCTCGCCTCGTACACTTCCGGCATGATAGAAGAATACATCCATCTGCTTGCTTTTGCTCCGGCTGTCTATATGGATAAACAGCGCCCGCTTGTAGACCTCTTTGTCCTGTTTCATCAAAGCGTTTATCTTGTCGCATCGTTGCTTGAGGCGACTCACCTGATTCAGGGGAATAGGGTCGCCCATGCAGGTTTCCCGCTTTGAGTTGTTCAAATACATGCCATCCCGTATGCCATCCTTTTCATCTTGGATAATGATATGCACCTTTGCACCTCGCTGCATCAGGTTACGAGCCACGCGCAGGATAATATCATATGCATACTCATCTTCGTGCAGTTTATGATTACCAACCATACCTATTGCCCCCGGGTCGGGACCACCATGCCCACTCACCAGATAAAAGCATGCTCCTTTCAGTTCATCAGACACTTGCGAATAGTGTGCATAGTTCTTGCCAAACAAGGGTTCATACCCTTGTTTCTTGCCATTCGGAGGGGAAGGTGTGTCCTTATGCAGAGGAGGCAGTGTGTATTTTACTCCAGCAATCAGTGTGTTGTTCTTGCCTAATTTCTTCTTGTTCAGTTGTATGAACTCTTTCTGATACGCTAATCCGGGGCGATTGTGCCGTTTTAGGAATAGTTCGATGCCTTCACCCTTCTTGGGGTAAGCCGTTTCTTGTGCAGATAAGGAAGATACTGATAAGAAAAGCAGGCAAGTCAGGATTAGAACAAACGAGATGGGTCGCATACGGTTGGATTGATTAGACGTTTATAAATTTCTTTTGTCAGATAGATGTCATAAGAGGCATCATGCAGCTTATCGGCATCCAGCTGAATCCCTAAGGCACGGGCAACAGTCTCCTGCTTGAAGTCGGGCATTTTATGCCGTTCTTCCAATAGGCGTTGGGTAGCCAATACCATTATATCAATAGAATTAACCCAGAACCAAGAGTAGAAATAGTTATCCCCGTTCTGTACAAAGAATGCCTTTAAAAAATAATTGTCGAATGAGGCATTGTTATAGCCCGCCAAGAAGAACTTGTCTTTGCGGTCATACTTATCTACATACTTGGACAGCATGGCTATGAGTTCATTATATACATCGTGCATGGGTGTATAACTCATAATCTGTTCCCGTGTAACGCCGCAAACTTTCAAAGCTTCTTCATCAATATCACATTGCGGATTAGGCTGGACGTGATAGTTGAAAGTCTCTTTGGTCTCTCCGTCAATCACAACTTCTCCGCTTATCTGATGGATGCCGTTGCGCCAATAACGGATGCCTGTTGTTTCCAAATCAAAGAATAGTATCTTCATCACTATTGCTTATTACTGATGGAGTGGTTAATAGATTGTATGTAATCCAATAGTTCATCGCGTCCGGCCTTTGTCTCTGACGAAGAAAGTAGGATAGGAGGGAGCTCTTCCCAAGTCTCTAAAAGTTGTTGCTTGTAGAAGTTGAGGTTCTCTGTCAGGCGACCACGACTCAGTTTGTCTATCTTTGTAAAGACAATAGCGAATGGTATTCCGTTTTCACCTAACCATTCCATGAATTCCAAGTCTATTTGTTGTGGTTTGTGCCTGCAATCCAATAGTACAAACAAGCATGTCAGTTGCTCGCGATACAGCGCATAGCTCTCGATAATCTTTCGCAACTGCTCACGTTGTTCTTTTCCCCGCTGGGCGAATCCATAACCGGGCAAGTCTACGAGATACCATTGATTATTGATTAGAAAATGGTTAATCAGCAAGGTCTTGCCGGGCTTTTGGGAGGTCATTGCCAACCCTTTCCGGGCGGTTAGCATATTGATAAGCGATGATTTTCCTACATTGCTGCGTCCTATGAATGCGTACTCCGGTCGTGTGCCTTCCGGACATTTCCTGAAATCGGTATTACTAATGATAAACTCTGCGCTTTTAATTTCCATTTGTCTGTCCTTTTATTTTGTTAGAAGATAATAGCCACAATCCGAAAAAGGTGAGCGCTCCGTTCAGCATGAGCATCTCATAGCCGAATGTGTAGCCTGCGTAAGCCTCGCCGATATGACTGATGATGAAGCAGAGTATCGGAGATGCGATACAAATATACGGAACAAATTTGTCTTTTGGATGCTTTCGGGTGAAAAGTCCGAACACAAATAATCCTAATAAGGGGCCGTAAGTATAGGAAGCAATCATATAGATAGCATCAATGACGCTTCTGTTGTTCAGTTCTTTGATGATAATGATGATGAGTGCGAAGAGAACCGAAATCAGGAAGTGCACTTTCAGTCGCGTACGCTTCGCTTTTTTCGCTTCCTCTTCGCCTATGTTCAATATGTCAACACAGAAGGAAGTGGTTAATGCGGTAAGGGCGGAATCGGCACTGCTGAAGGCAGCCGCTATGATTCCTACCGTAAAGAATATCAGGATGCTACTGCCCAAGATGCCCGACGTGCAGAACATCGGGAGGATGTCATCGCTTAATGCCGGAAGAGCTATCTGCTCTTTCTCGGCAAGGATAAGCAAAAGTATGCCTAAAGAGAGGAAAAGGAAGTTGACAGGCGTAAAGGCAAAGCCATAAGTGTACATGTTTTTCTGGGCATCACGCAGGCTTTTGCAGGAAAGATTCTTTTGCATCATGTCTTGATCGAGCCCCGTCATCACAATTGTAATAAAGATACCGCTGAAGAATTGCTTAGCGAAATGCTGTGTGCTATGCCAATTGGAGAACTCGAAGATATGGAAATGCGGATCGTTAGCGATAGCTTGTACCATGCCTGCCGTGTCGAGTCCTAATCCCCCTTTAACTTGCCAAATAATCATGATAAGCATTGCAACCAGACAGATGGCCTGTATCGTATCTGTCCAGATAATGGTTTTGATGCCGCTCCGGAAAGTGTAAAACCAAACCAAGAAGATACTAAATACGACGGTTACACCGAAAGGAATATTCCACGTACTGAATACGTAGTGTTGCAGTATCAGGACGACCAAATAGAGACGGGCTGCCGCTCCGATTATCTTGGATAGCAGGAAGAACGATGCGCCGGTCTTGTAGCTATACATCCCGATTCGGTCTTTCAGGTAAGTATAAATGGAGGTCAGTCGTAGTCTATAATATAAGGGTAAGAGCACATGGGCGATAAGGATATAGCCTACGAAGAAACCCAGCACTGTCTGCATATAGGTCATGTCTATACTACGTACCATGCCGGGGACAGATACAAACGTTACGCCGGATAACGATGTTCCGACCATACCGATGGATACAATATACCAAGGCGATTGCCTGTTGCCGATGAAAAATGCCTCGTTGTTCGTGCTGCCTCGCCCTGTAATCCATGCTATCAAGAGGAGTATGCCGAAGTAAACTGCTATGATAAAGAGTATAATATAGCTATTCATGAACGAAACGGGATTTATTTTTCTTGCTTTAGGAAGTTTTCTCCAGCTTTATATAAGCGGGTGTCTCTTTGCTGCGATATTGACCAGCTTTCCTATCCCCTCGATGTGGAAGCGGTTTCCTAACTTCAATTCACTCACCATCAACTTGGCTAAGGCGTCAATAACCGCCTTCACATCGCCAGTCGTTAACGTACAGCTATCACTCACATACTCACCTAAATCATTAAAAGACATAGTCTGGCGCGGGATAGCTCGCGCATGATAACGTTCTTCTTCTCCCTCTCTATTTGGCAGAGAGCTTTTGTGAAAATCAAATGTTACTGACATATAATTTGTTTTTTAAGGTAATCTATTCTATTTGTTCGGCATGGACAGAACGTTTCATA
>CAZOKT010000015.1:0-21226 GCA_964580505.1 uncultured Parabacteroides sp.
TGAACTTATTGCTGCGTTTCGGCACGTCTTGTACCCGCTTTCGCTTCACGATGTAGATATCATCCTTGTTCTGCGGACGCAGATAATCGTACCAGAAGAAATCTTTCAACTCCTTTTGCTCCGGTTTTAAGTCAGGGATAGGCGTCAACACCCCCTGTGGATTATTCGTAGCACGCAGCCGTTCTATCTTATTGTTTTCGTCTAACCACATTGTAAGGTATGCGCTTTGGAGAAAATTCAACCCAATCATGCTCCCATCTTTCTCCAGCGGATAATAGATAGTCTCTACACTACCTGCCACGTCAATCTGCCGTACTGCCTGTCCTTCGAAGTACGCCTTCAAATCGTTTCCCTTGATCTGATTGTAATAAGAAGAGTCCAACTCCTGCGTGGCGAATGCAAACTGCTTGACATGCACGTAGTCAATCGTACTGTCATTCATATAAATCAGAATTGTGTCTCCGTAGAGCTGATACTCCGTATTCCAAAGAATAGGATCATCGTACATATAAAGAATGGAGTCACGCGTGTTGAACTGCATCGAATCGCATACACCTTGCAAATCCGTTCGGTAGAAACGTACACCATGAAAAGCTTTCAATTCCCGATAGGTCGAATCAATCGAAATCATTTGCAATGTATCTGCATGCAAATAAAGCGTATCGCCCTGTGAATATTCCAAACAACGTGCGCTGTCGGTAGCAAATGCATAACCAGTCCTCTCGTTGTAAAAACCATATTCCCCTTTCAGGGTAATGTGTTGGAGCGTATCTCGAATGCTTATATTTCCAAACGCCTCGCCAAACCCTTTCCCGCGATCGTAAGCAATAGAGTCGCCCGTCAAAATCCGGTTGTCCGACGAAACTTCTGAACGGTCAAGCAGCATCGCCGTATTGTCTATCGTATTGTACCAACCGCGTGAAGAATGAATTGTCCCACTGTCCGATACAATAATAGATGGTCCTAAGATTGTGGAAAGTTTCGACTCCGTATTGTAATGGAGCGTATCAGAATAGAGCGTAAAGTTTGGATTCTCTAGCTGAACGTTGTCATTGAATATCGCCAACTTAGTTGCTGGGCTATACTGTCCATAGTAGGATGTCAGTTGATTTAGCGAATCGACGATCATCCCTCCTTCGAAGTAATAGCCTATGTTTGGGATGCGTTCATAGTTCAGGCTATCTGTAAAGAGCGTAACCTGCCGATTTTCCATGCGAACATTCTCACGCAGATAAGCGATTCTGGTGTTGCCATCGTAAAACAGATATTGGCCATAGACAAACAACGTGTCACCCTGTTCCATTCGGACGTCACTAAAAGCCTCCAACGAATTAGTATTTTCGTAGAAGTAGGCACTGTCACAATACATATATGAACTATCATGACGAAAACAGACATCACCAACCAATACTTGTGCATCTGCTCGGATAGCCTCATCAAATGAAAGTGTATTGGCGTGTTCCAGATAAACCTTTGTTCGTTTTACCGGAACAGTGTCTTGCACTTGTGCCCACGTCCATGTGCACCAAAACAGAAGACTCAGAAAGAAAAATGTCCTTATTTTTTTCATTCCTTCACCCAACCCGGAAAACGGAAATCGCAGTTCTTCCATCCGTCACTAATCCGGACATAAGTGGATTTTTGCTGTTTCTTGATCCAATCGCTCAATAGTTCTTCGCGTTTTTTGTTTTCTACAATAGTCTTCAATGCCTGATAATCATCTGATAAATTTGCTTTGTGAGCTTCGGTTCGAGCGCGGAGCTTAACAATTGCAATCACCTCTTTCTGCTTGTCCGTCGTCATTTGAAACGGTTTGGAAATATCACCTACTTGCATGTCGTAAACTACTTTACCAACTTCTTGCGGCAATTCGTGCAATTCAAAACGCGGCGTGCCGGAATTTGTACTTTGGTAGTCTGAGTTTACCATCAGACCTTTGTTATTACGTGTGTCTTTATCATAAGAAAGGAAAGTTGCCGCTTCCTCAAAAGTAAACTTTTTCTCTATCAAACTGTTGTAAATAGAATCCATACGAGCCGTCGCTTCCTTCAATTCTTTCTCGGAAACTTCCGGTTTCAACAAGATGTGTCGGCAATTAATACGATCACCTCGCTTTTCAATCAACTGAATGATATGAAAACCATATTCTGTCTCTACGATTTGAGAAATATGCTTAGAGTCTTTAAGATTGAAAGCTACATTAGCGAACTCAGGGAGTAATTGCGTCTTCGTCATGAAACCTAATTCGCCACCTCGGCTGGCCGAACCCGGATCTTCCGAATACATACGAGCCAGCGTAGAGAATTCATATTTCCCAGAATTAATGTCTTCCGTGAATTGACGCAAACGAGCCTTGATGGCATCCGTCTCTTCAAACGGGATCCTGGGCTCTATCGTAATAATTTGAACTTCAACCGTCATTGGGATATTAGGCAAGCTGTCTTGAGATAATTGATTATAAAATTTGCGGACTTCTGCCGGTGTTAGTTTGATTTCTCCTACAAGTTTATGCTGCATTTCTTCTACAATCTGCTGTTCCCGCACCATTTCGATCCTTTCCTCTTTGATTTGAGTTAGCTTCTTGTTGAAATATTCTTCAACTTTCTCTTTCGAGCCAATCTGTCCAATTACGGAATTAATCCATTGATCCACACTCTGAATAACTTGTGATTCCGAAACTTCCACACTATCAATTTTCGCTTGATTTAAATAGAGCTTTTGGATAGCCATTTGTTCCGGAATAAAACAATAAGGATCACCTTCCAGTCGCTCTCCGGCATTCAATAAATACAACCGTTGAGCCTCAACATCCGAACGCAGGATAGCATCGTCACCAACTACCCATACAATCTCATCAATCACATTCTCTTGGGCTTTGAGCAACCAAGAGCAACTCACTAAAAAAAATACAAGTAAAATCCTCTTCATTGTAATATTCTTTTATTTACTTTTTTAGCTATTCAGTTGGAAATACTACTTTTCCGTCTCGAATCGCATCGTTATATAATTCTTCTTCAAAGTTCTTCAGAAACTTTATCTTCTGCTGATTAACCAGCATATCCAATACTTGTGTACTGACATACTCAAAAGGAGCAATATCTCCTTTTAATATGTATTCTTTTATATTCAGCAGATAGCAAAAACTGCTATCCGTAGTTTCTATGAAAGAATGTGTGCGCACGAAGTCCGATTCTTGAGTTATATTCAATGGAATCGTGGCCAAGACCTCATCAAAACTAATCCATTTATCATAAAAATACTCATAGAACGTGGCATTTTGCACGCTATATTTTTCTATTTTCTCAATTTCCGCTTCAGATGTAGAGCGATACCATTTCTTTACTTCCGAAAGGTTTGGAGCATCGATTGGTATCTTCAGAAACAAGCCTTTGATTAGATTTCGATCTAATATGAACTCGTTCTGATTCTCCTCATAAAATCTATGCTTATCTTCTTCCGAAACATTAGCGGATAATCGTTCCTTAATTAATTGTTCTTGATAGCGATATCGTACTAAAGAGTACCGATAAGCATTTACTAATTGTTCAATATCACTCTTGTCTTTATCGGTTAGATTTTGCAAAGCCACCTCATAGACTAACCCGTCTTTAACCCATTGTTTGATATAACCTTCCGCCCATATCAGACTATCTGCTGGGGATAGACGAGAAGGCAACACAGTTTCTAACTCAGCTCGAGACAAAGAACGATTGTTCACTTTTACCAATATGTCGCTCTGTTCTACAGATTGCTTTTGTTGGCAACTGCAAAATAAAAGAAACATTAGGATAAAAACAAAGCCGTTTCCCATTTTTTTGTTATTCTTCTCGTTTTATTTTTACAGCCTTTTCCAATGCTTTCCAGTTTACGGAAATGGGATATTTAGACCTTAATTCTGTAAACCAAGCATCTTCGATAGCTTTTTGTTCTGATGCCGGTTTATTCCATATCTTCTCATTGCTGATGGCAAATAACAAAATTCCATCTCGGTATTCATTAACCAACAGATCGAATTGCGAATTTCTAACGCCCGTTGATACTCAGAAACGGTATCTTTTCCTACCGTTCGTTCCGGCAAAAATAGCGGAATATGGCTTAAAATCCAAGATTTCATTCGTTCGTTCATACTCGTTTTCTACTACCTTTTCTTCTGCTTTTTTATCAGATAAATAACCAGCTACCTGCTCCGAACGATATTTTTCCAACTCTTCTTTGAAATCGTTTGTCTTATCCATATTCCAGGATTCCGCATCGACCACTTTAAGTTTGAAATCTTCAAACATTCGGACAAACGTTTTCAGTTCTTTTTTGTCTGATAAATTATTTTCTCCATTCTTTGCTGCGGCATAAAGAAACTCCGCCATAGGAACTTGCTTATCCCCTACAATCATAGCCACAGAATCCGGAATAGATTTTGCCGAGCTTGCAATATGTACTAAAAGTAAAGCTGATACAAAAAAATTTTTCATCAATGAATGATTTTGATGCTACAATTTTACGTTCACAAAAATACACTAATTAAACGGATTAATGGTCGAAATCGTATATCAATCTGCTAAATTAGTGTTTTTTAGTTCCTTCTTATTGAGAGAAACTTCCTCTCTGAAGCGCACACATCTTTCGATTCGCAATTATAATAAAGAGGTCTTTCTTTGAAAATATCATTGTATTTCCGGTAGAAGGCCCCTTATATTTGTCATCATTTATGCCTAACAATTCAGACGTTGTTGGGCATAAATGATGACTCGACGATTTCATTCGCCAGACTTCTCTGCGGATTCATTTTCCGACTCTATCGTCGGCACCCAATTATTCAGCTCTTCAGAGGTAATATTGGAAATAGGCAAAGTGGTCAATTCCGGTTGCACTTCTTCCGGAAGCGGATCTTCTTCATTTCCTATGTTCGCCGCAAATCGGCTAACACTTAGTATAATACCGATATACAGGCAACTGATAACCGTAGATGTCCCGCCTCGACTGATAAGCGGCAAAGGCTGACCTGTAACCGGAAATACACCTACGGCTACGGCCATATTGATTAGTGCTTGCGTAACAATCATCAGTCCGCAACCCAAAACCAAGAATTTAGGAAAAAGTTTCTCGCACTTTCGGGCAATCATTGCAACCCGCACCAACAATATCAGATAGAGCAAAAGCACTCCAAATCCACCCACTAAACCCAACTCTTCAATAATTATCGCATAAATAAAATCAGAATAAGCTTGCGGAAGAAAGTCACGTTGTTGCCCATGTCCGGGGAATTTTCCCAATAGTCCTCCCTGAGCAATAGCTATTTTAGCCAAATCTTCCTGATAATGCTCATCATCAAACTTCAATGTTTTCCCATCCGAGACATCAAGTCTACTACGATTATTCATAAAACGTTCTATGCGTTCTTTCCATGTAGCGAAACGGTCGGGCAGATATTTCATGATAGATTCCGGCGTTACATATAGAATCGTTACAAACAAGGCTACAGATGCTACACAAACGCCCACTAACTTCATGATTCGCTTGAGGCTAACTTGCCCGACAAACATCATCATCAACATAACTCCGAACAATAATATTCCCGTAGAAGCATTATAGGAGAAAATCAACGCACACGTAATACCTACGCCGATAAGGATATATTTAAAGATTTGCTTATCCGATAATTTATCACGCTTGCTCAAGACCAATGCTATATAACATACGGAACAGATTTTAGCTACTTCAGAAGGTTGAAAACGAATGCCTAAAATCTCGAGCCAACGTGGCTCACCATTGATAACTACACCCACATAAGGGGTAATAGCAAGCAGGAAAATGGCAATGGGAAGTGCTAAACCCACCCAGACAAATACCCGATAAGGACAGTTATGCAATACCAAAATACCAAAGAATCCTAATAATAAGAAAGAAGCATGACGGATCACCGGCTCCCAATAAGCATCTGCTTTATAAGCTAACGTACTGGTTGCACTATACACCTCTATAATAGATATCGCACATAAGAATGCAAATATAATCCAAATGATGATATCTCCTTTAAATAATCGGCTTGCCAAGTTCATTGATCCCCCTTCCTTATTTACAGATTACGTACACACGCCTTGAATTGTTCGCCTCTATCCTCATAATTTTTGAACAAATCGAAGCTCGCACAACAAGGTGAAAGTAATACGGTATCACCTTTACGAGCGACCTGATAAGCTTGATTTACGGCTTCCTGCATCGAACGGGCATCATTGATGTACTCCACTTTGCCATCAAAGAAAGCGTGCAGTTTGGTATTATCCACACCCAAAAAGATTAACGCACGGACTTTTTCTTTAACCAATGCTTCGATTTCACGATAATCGTTTCCTTTATCGGTTCCGCCTAAAATCAATATAACCGGAGATGTCATGGATTGCAAAGCATACCAACATGAGTTTACATTAGTTGCTTTGGAATCATTAATATATTCGACACCACGAACACGTGCCACCTTTTCCAATCTGTGTGCTACACCTGCAAAGTCTTCCAGCGAAGCACGGATTTTATCATCATGCAAATCCATAATCTTAGCCGTAATTGTCGAAGCCAAAGAATTATACAAATTATGTTTCCCATTCAGTGCCAATAAATCTTGTTCCATAGTAAATGTTCCATTATCTGATTCCACCACGATCTGTTTATTTTCCGTATAAGCCTTTACACCGATTTCTTTTATTTCGGCAAAAGGATAAAGAGTTGCTTTCGGCTGACGTTTCTGAATCTCGCGAACGATAATAGGGTCGTCATTCCAAAAGATAAAAGCATCAGCCTCCGTTTGATTCTGAATAACGCGGAACTTCGCATCCACATAATTCTGCATCTCATAATTATAACGGTCCATATGATCTGGAGTGATATTCAACAAAATAGCAATATCCGCCTTAAAGTTATATATGTTATCCAACTGAAAACTACTTAACTCGATGACATAAACCGAATGAGGTGTTTCTGCCACCTGCAATGCCAGACTATTTCCTACGTTACCAGCCAATCCGGCATCAATACCTACTGATGTTAAGATATGGTGTGTCAATAGAGTTGTTGTGGTCTTGCCATTACTACCCGTGATACAAATCATTTTCGCATCGGTATAACGTCCGGCAAATTCAATCTCCGAAATAATCGGCGTACCCTGTTTCTTTAATTTTTTAATAATCGGAGCTTTATCCGGAATTCCTGGGCTTTTGATGACTTCATCGGCATTCAGAATCTCTGATTCCGTATGCTGCCCTTCTTCCCATCGAATTCCATGAACATCCAGCATTTCTTTATATTTAGGCTTAATGGTAGAACAATCAGATACGAACACATCAAACCTTTCCTTTTGGGCAAGTATCGCTGCGCCTACACCGCTTTCTCCGGCACCTAATATTACCATTCTTTTGCTCATTGTTTATCTCATCTTTAGTGTAACAATCGTAATAGCAGCCAATATAATGCCAATTAACCAAAAACGAACTACAATTTTTGACTCTGGAACGACATTGAGCGGTTTTTGAATGATGGCTTGTATGCCTGCATTTCCGGCTTTTTGGAAATGGTGATGTAACGGTGCCATCTTAAAGATACGTCGCCCTTCACCATATTTCTTTTTCGTATATTTAAAATAGAACGTCTGTAATATAACTGATAAGCTCTCAACCAAAAAGACACCACACAAAATAGGTATCAACAACTCCTTACGGATGATGATGGCAAAAACAGCAATGATTCCACCTAACGTCAAACTACCCGTATCACCCATAAAGACCTGTGCTGGATAGGCGTTATACCATAAAAATCCTACCGTCGCTCCAATAAAAGCCGCCGCAAAGACCACCAGTTCTTCTGCTCCGGGAATGAACATGATATTGAGGAACGAGGCAAATTCAAAGTGGGATGACATATAAGCAAGAATTCCTAAAGCTCCCCCGATAATGGCCGACGAGCCCGCAGCCAAACCATCCAAACCATCTGTCAGGTTTGCGCCGTTAGAAACCGCTATTACAACAAATATCACCATTAAAATAAACACAACCCATGCAGCTTTTTCCTTATATTCACCAGCCCAGTCTACTAAATTCGCATAATCGAAATTGTTATTCTTGACAAACGGAATAGTCGTTTTAGTTGATTTCTTTTCGTCTGGGTAGAAACTCACATCTTCAATAACATTACCATGCAGCACCTCCATGTTCTCTCGAATCACCACGTCTGGACTTAGATAAAGCACCAATCCGACAATTAATCCCAACCCTACTTGCCCAACAATCTTGAATTTTCCGTGCATTCCCTCTTTATTTTTACGAAAAACCTTAATATAATCGTCTGCAAAGCCCAGCATACCTAGCCAAAGCGTTGTGATAATCATCAATATTAAATAAATATCGTCTAAGCGAGCACATAACAAGGTCGGAATTAGAATCGCAATAATAATAATGATTCCTCCCATCGTTGGTGTACCCTTCTTGCTTATTTGCCCTTCCAAACCCAGATTCCGAACCGTCTCGCCAATCTGCAAGTATTGCAAACGATCGATGATGCGCCGTCCGATTGCCGTCGATATAAACAAAGACAAAATCAACGCCAAGCCCGAACGGAACGACACATATTTAAACATGCCTGCACCAGGAACGTCCAATTGATCCAAATAATTAAACAGATAGTACAGCATTTGTCTTTTTCAATAAATTACTCAATTCTTGTTTATAACAGTCCTCCAATTAATTCTCTAATCACCTCACGGTCATCAAAATGATGCTTCACTCCTTTTATTTCCTGATAATCCTCATGTCCTTTGCCTGCAACCAAAATTACATCTCCTTTATGTGCCAACGTAATAGCTGTTTTTATCGCTTGCTTGCGGTCAGTAATACAGAGTGTCGTCTCCATGTCGGCCGCCGATAGTCCGATTGCCATATCTTGTATAATCGCATCTGGTTCCTCAAAGCGAGGATTATCAGAAGTTAGAATTACCTGATCGCTCAACCTGATCGCCTCTTTTGCCATCAAAGGACGTTTACCCTTATCACGATTGCCCCCACAACCTACAACCGTAATAATATGCCCGTTACCATCCAATACGTCATGAATCCCATTCAAAACATTAGTCAAAGCATCCGGAGTATGCGCATAGTCAACAATTGCCGTAAAACCTTTGGACGAACGAATCGTCTCAAAACGACCGGCAACCGAGTGCAATGTGCTCAAAATTACCAGCACCTCTTCCGGTTTCTTACCCAATGCCACCGCCGAACCATATACTGCCAGCAGATTATAGGCATTGAAACGTCCAACGAATTGCACCGAAACCTCGCGGTTATTGATTTCCATCTCCGTTCCATCGAAATGCGATTCCAATATCTTCCCTTTAAAGTCTGCCAACGTTCGCAATGAATAAGTCAGTTTCTTTGCCACTGTATTCTGAAGCATCACCATACCAGATCTATCGTCTAAATTCGTCAGTGCAAACGCCGAAGCTGGTAGGTCATCAAAGAATTTTTTCTTAGCCTTCAAGTAATTCTCAACCGTTTTATGATAATCCATATGGTCACGCGTCAGATTCGTAAAGATTCCTCCTTCAAATGATAATCCACAGATACGTTTCTGGTCAATAGAATGCGAACTAACCTCCATAAAAGCATATTCACAACCAACATCTACCATACGTGCTATCAAGGAATGAAGCGTGAGTGAATCAGGGGTGGTATGTTCTGTTGGGACTGCCTCATCATCGATATAATTACAAATCGTCGAAATCAAGCCGACTTTATGTCCCATTTTGCGAAACATATTATATAACAAAGTAGCAATAGTTGTCTTTCCGTTTGTTCCCGTCACACCTACTAATACTAGTTTTTCAGATGGATTGCCATACCATTGAGATACGAGTTTACCCAATGATGCTGCAGAATCTCGCACCACGACAAATGTACACTTACCGTCCAATCCTTCAGGAATCGCTTCGCAGACAATAACTGCTACTCCTTTTCCAATAGCATCTGCGATGTAAGCATGACCATCAGCTACCGTTCCACGAACAGCAACAAACAGGAATCCGCGTTCAACTTTTCGTGAGTCAGATTGAATGCCGAAAATATCAACTGCACTGTCACCGTGAATTTCCGGTTTATCTAAAACCTTAGCCAGTTGTTGTAAATTCATTTTCATTTTAATGTCAATAATATAGTTTGTCCTTTTGATATGCGCGTACCTGGCCGGATGCTCTGTGCAGTTACTTTTCCGAAACCGGACAATGTAACTCGTAAGCCTAAGCTTTCCAACAAATACACGGCATCTTTTGCACCCATTCCATAAACAGAAGGGATTAATCCATCTATGATACGTATATCTTCTAATCCAATATTGTGCTTTGCTGTATCCCGATTTGCCTTCACCCACTGTGTATGTACACTATCGGAATCTAAACCGATATTCAACTCACCCAACACATACTCAAGGGCTTGCTTCTCTCCAGTCTTTACCGTAGGCAAATGTATAGCCGTTGAATCAAGCGGCATCTCTTTAACCGGAATAGCAATATGGCTAGAATAAATCTTTTCGGCAATTGCTTTTACCACTCCTCCGGACATGGTACCGCCCGAAGGATAACCGATTCTCGGCTGGCGAATTACAACTATACAACTATACATAGGTTTCTCTGCCGGGAAATAACCGGCAAATGCCACCTGATGTCCGGCTTGTTTATAAACACCACCGGAAGCAATCTGTGCCGTTCCTGTCTTTCCTGCAATTTGAATTATATCGGAATGTACAGCCTTTCCTGTTCCCACCTCAACAACACCCAACAACATATCCTGAATGATGTGCAAAATCCGTTCTGAACAAATAGCCGGATTAAGTACTTCCGGCGAGAACGAACGGACAGATTTCCCTCGATGCAATATTTCTTTCACAAAATAAGGACGCACCATCTTGCCTCCGTTGGCAATGGCATTATAGAAAGCCAAGGTTGATATTGGCGGAATCTGTGTTTCATATCCGAAGGACATCCATGGCAAAGTCGTTTTTGACCAATAGTGGGTCGTATCATCCGGACGGCGTATTTTTGCTCTTCCCGCACCGGGAATATCCACCCGCAAATCAGCATTCATCCCAATGCGGTATAACCCTTCTACGAATTTCGTCGGATTATCTTCATATCCCTTCAGAATTGTTTTAGCTACACCAATATTAGAAGAGTACCAGATAGCTTGTTCAACGGTAATCTTTCCATAACCACCTCGGTTCATGTTATGGTCAGTCATACGAGAACCTTTATACATATAGATACCACTTCCAACGTCTACCGTATCAGTAGGCTGGCATATGTTATCTTCTAAAGCCACCATAATAGATGCCACTTTGAATGTAGAGCCGGGTTCTGTTTCATCCGCTACGGCATGGTTCACAGTTTCTCCATAAACCCCTTCGCGAATACGACCTAAATTCGTAATCGCTTTAATCTCTCCGGTAGCTACTTCCATAACAACCGCAGTGCCCGAGGCTGCATCAATATTTTTTAGCATATCCAAAAGGGCTTTCTCCGTAATATCCTGAATATCGATATCAATAGTCGAGCGGATATCCATACCCTCTATAGATTCTTCTTCCGTTACGTTTGTCCATCGGCCACCAATACGACGCACCGAGCTGACGCCAGGTTTACCTCTTAATAACGAGTCATATTGCAACTCTAATCCATTCTTACCTTTAGTTACACCTGACGTATCAATCTCTCCATAAATATCTCCAATAGTACGAGAAGCCAATGTGCCAAAAGGTTTCTCGCGTTGTACCATCTGTTTAGTATAAAAACCGCTCTTAAAGCGATTCAGACGCAAGAAAGGGAACTTCTTCATATCCTTCAGGTCAGAATAAGAAACACGACCTTCACATACTTGATATTGGCGGCTTTTCGACTTCAATCCTTTCAACAGATGTGCTTTATAGCCCGCCGGAGTACGATCGCGGAACTTACGGGACAAATAAATGGATAATGAATCCAATCCGTTGCGCTTCGAATAGAGAAATGTATCCACTAAGAATCCATCTGCCCTGAAATCTATATAAGTATAATAACGAGGGACACTTGTAGCCATTAGCTTCATATCATACGAATAGATATTTCCACGGCTTGGCAATATACGATGATCTGGTCGCACTTGTGTCTTAGCCAACACTTCCCATTTACCCTTTTCTACAAACACAATCTTACATGCTTTGAATACAATAAGAACAGCCAATGCAGACAAGAACAGCACAATTATCAAATAACAAAAAAAGATGTGCCCGTTCTTTATCTCTTTATTTTCTATGTTATTCTCTTCTGTCATTATTATTTCTCCAATTCGTAAGGAGGAGTTTTAGCTCCTTCCAAATCAATACCCTGTTCCTCTATCAGGACTTCTATCTGCGATTGCCGGCTATTCCCCGTCAGCTCGGAAGAAATAGACAACGCTTCAAAACGAACATCACGCAATTCTTGTTGCAAACGGTCTATCTCTCGCAATTTCTGGAGACAAGTATAGCGATTTCCGATAAAAAAGAGAATCAGTATGACTATCAAGATAATCATACGCGTATGCCGAACAATGAAATCTTCTTTCAGGATTCCTCCACCTAAAACATACAAGAACGAGAATTGTTTCCTCTTTCCATTCGTATTCTGTTGTTTCTTTAGTTCTTCCATCATTTATTATTTACTATAAATCTATTAACAACGACATTGCAAACCTAACACAACAATATTTTTACAACTTCTCCGCTATTCTCAGTTTTGCGCTTCTTGAACGCGGGTTTCGCCCGATTTCCTCTTCGGTGGGAACAATCACCTTATTATTCGTCAATCGAAAAGGCGACTGGACATTTCCATAGAAATCTTTCTCTGCCAGACCCTCGAAGTTGCCTGTCTTCAGGAAGTTTTTAACTAAGCGGTCTTCTAAAGAATGATAAGTAATCACCACCAAACGTCCATTGGGTTTTAACACCTTTAGTGCACCTTGCAGCATCTCCTTCAGGGCGCGCATTTCATCATTCACTTCGATACGCAATGCCTGAAATACCTGTGCCAGCACCTTCTTCTCTTTGTCTTTGCCAACAAAAGGCTTGGCTATTTCCAGTAAATCGGCTATGGTCGAGATGGACTTCTCTGCCCGTGCTTTTACCACAGATGCTGCTATCCTACGCGCAAACTTTAACTCTCCATAAAAGTAGAACACATTAGCCAAATCTTCTTCCGTATAAGTATTCAGTACATCCGAAGCTGTTTTTCCAGCACGGGTATTCATACGCATATCCAAGTTCCCTTCGAAACGAAAAGAGAATCCGCGCTCCTTATCGTCAAAATGATGCGACGATACACCCAAGTCTGCTAACAACGCATCCACTTCGCCAGCGACTTGATGATAACGCATGAAATTATATAGATAACGGAAATTGCTCCGCACGAAAGTAAATCGCCGGTCGTCAGGAATATTAAGCTCTGCATCGGCATCTTGGTCAAAACCGAATAACCGCCCGTTACCTAATCGGCGCAAGATTTCACGCGAATGCCCACCCCCTCCAAAGGTAACATCCACATAAATGCCTTCTGGTCGAATAGCCATCCCCTCAAGGCTCTCTTGCAACAAAACCGGTACATGATACGCGTATTCCTGCTCTGTTTTCACTTCTTTTTGCTTTAAACCATTACTTCTTCTAAACGTTGTACTGCTTTGATACGCAAAGCACTGCCTTTTGAGATTGTAAAGTTACATATTTACTTTTTTACCATCCAAAAATTATATGAGAAAAATGAGAAAAAGTTATCAACAGGTAGAAACGGCTCTTTACAAACGGCATTGTATCAAAGTTCCATCCAGTTCAATTGCTTGCTTTCTCCTGAGCATAACCGGTATTCTTCGAGGCAAGAAAGCCTGTTAATGCGCCTTTCTATATTCTATAAACCGGCTTCATACGTCCGAAGAAAAGAGCTTTCTGAGAACGGAAAAGCAGATGTGTGGCAATAATAGGGAGCTTCCTGATTATAGAGAAGCATAAAGATAAAAAGAAAAGCCTACCTCGTGTGTGATACGAAGCAAGCTTATGAAAACATATTGCGTTGAATTTATTTCTTCCTCCGAACAACACGTTTCTTTGCAGCGGAATTTTCTGCCTGACTATTGACTAATTTCAAGCATTCGTCCAACGTCATCTCGGCCGGTGTATATTTTGTCTTAGGAATTTTGTAATTGTTGCCTTTATAGGCGATATACGGACCATAACGACCATTCAGGATTTCCAGTTCCGGTTCCTCATCAAATTTCTTGATAAAACGCTGCTCATCTTTCTCTCGTTTGGCCAGAATCAGCTCAATAGCTTCTTCCAAAGTGATAGAAAGCGGATTCAACGTCTTGGGAATAGAAACAAACTTTCCATCATGTCGAAGAAAAGGACCAAAACGTCCTATGGCTGCCACTACGCTTTTTCCTTCATATTCACCCACCGTACGTGGCAACTCAAAAAGTTTCAGTGCTTCTTCCAACGTAATAGTTTCAATGGATTGCCCCTTCATCAACGTGGCGAATTGCGGTTTCTCACCCGTATCTGCATTCGAATCGCCAATCTGAGCCATCGAGCCGAAGCGTCCCAGCTTTACAAACACAGGCTTACCGCTCTTCGGGTCGGTACCCAAAAGGCGTTCACCGACGCGAAGCTTATCTCGCACAGAAGTTGCTTCTTCCACAATGGGATGGAACATCTTGTAGAAATTATCTATGACCTCCGTCCAATTTTCATCACCTTCAGCTACGGCATCAAACTCTTTTTCCACATTAGCCGTAAAATTATAATCCATGACCAATTGGAAATATTCCATCAAGAAGTCGTTAACTACCATACCGATATCCGTTGGTATTAGTTTATTGCGATCAGCTCCCATCATTTCCGTCTTCGTGCTTTCCTTGATTCCTTTGGCAGAAAGCGAGACAATGGAAAAAGAACGTTCCGTTCCCTCTTGGTTTCCTTTCACAACATATTCACGATTTTGAATCGTTTGGATAGTCGGAGCATAAGTGGAAGGGCGACCAATGCCTAATTCCTCCAAGCGTCGTACCAGACTAGCTTCTGTATATCTCGGAGGGCGTTGGGAAAAACGCTCCGTAGCAGTAATATTTTTCATACGGAGTATTTCGTTCAGATTAACGCGAGGAAGCAAACCGTTCTCCTGCTCCTTTTCCGTTTCATCATCTGTACTTTCGTTATATACTTGCAGAAATCCATCGAACATTACAACTTCCCCTATGGCAACGAATTTTTCCGTCTTACCACTAATCGCAACCGATATCGTAGTACGTTCCAACTCCGCATCAGCCATCTGGCAAGCGATGGTACGTTTCCGAATCAAGTCATACAATCGTTTCTCTTGCTGGCTTCCGCTGATTTCTGCATGTGCAATATAAGTCGGACGAATAGCTTCATGCGCTTCTTGCGCGCCTTTACTCTTAGTATGATATTGACGAAACTTATAATACCTCTCGCCAAACGTATTGAGAATGGTCTCTTTTGCTGTACCTAAAGCCAAATCACTCAGATTGAATGAGTCGGTACGCATATAGGTAATAAATCCAGATTCATAGAGACGCTGAGCAATCATCATCGTCTGAGAAACAGAATACCCCAACTTTCGTGCTGCCTCTTGCTGCAAAGTAGATGTGGTGAAAGGTGGTGCAGGGGATTTGCGTATTGGTTTCCGAGTGATATCTTCAATGGTAAACGTAGCATTTTGGCAAACCTCGAGGAAGGTGATCACCTCTTCTTTTGTCTTCATCCGGCGATTCAGTTCCGCCTTCAGAGCAGTCGTACCATCAGGAAGGAGGAAATTTGCTACTATGCGAAATGAAGGTTCGGCAACAAAGTCATTAATTTCACGCTCACGTTCCACGATAAGACGTACCGCAACCGACTGAACGCGCCCGGCAGAGAGGGATGGTTTCACTTTTCGCCACAATATAGGTGAGAGTTGGAAACCTACAATTCTGTCCAATACACGACGGGCTTGCTGCGCATTCACTAAGTTCATATTGATATGCCGCGGTGTCTCGATAGCATGAAGAATTGCCGTCTTGGTAATCTCATGAAAAACAATACGACGGGTCGATTCAGGTTTCAAGCCCAACACTTCAGATAAATGCCAAGAGATGGCTTCCCCTTCACGGTCCTCATCGGACGCAAGCCAAATTGTTTCAGACACTTTTGCAGCCTTCTGCAGTTCAGCTACTACTTTTTTTTTGTCCTCCGGAATTTCATATTGTGGAGCATAACCATGCTCGATATCCACACCGAATCCCTTTGTTTTCAAGTCGCGTATATGTCCATAGCTCGACAAGACTTTAAAGTCTTTCCCTAAAAACTTCTCAATTGTCTTTGCTTTCGCCGGAGACTCTACGATTACCAGATTCTTTTGCATAGCAATTTTCTTTCCAATTAGAAATCGGCTGCAAATGTACAAGATTATCTTTAAACTATCCAAATTGTTCCATTTCTTTTTTTCGCTTAGAAATTATTCAAAAACGACCGGCAAATACATACGGATGGTTTTCAAACAAAAATGCCTACCTTTGCGAGAAATAAACGAGAAGAATATGGAAAATATAAAGCAACTTATTTATAGAGGGGAATTAGATGAAGCAATTGACCAACTGACTGCCCATCTGAAAGAGCACCCCGAATCGGACGAAGCTTATTATTTATTAGGCAATGTTTACCGGAAAAAAGGCGATAACCGCTTGGCATTAAATAATTACCTGGAAGCTATAAATCTCAATCCAGATAGCCCGGCGAAGAAAGCGTACGATATGCTTATGGATATCTTGAATTTCTATTATAAAGAAATGTATAATCAGTGAATCTGGCGAATGGAAATGTTATCGCTCTTTCAGTAACAAACTCCTACTTTACATTTCAACCGGAAGGATAGGATATGCAAATATCCAATGCTTATAAAGCAAGAAATGCACTCAAGTTTGTCCACCTAGTGCATTTCTTGCTTTTTTATTTTACGGATGTACTGATGTCATTTCTATCTCCAATGTTCCTCCTTTCACCATATCCTCATGCGAGAAGAAGAGATTTGGAAGAGGCTGACCATTTAGCATTACTGACTTTACATACTTATTCTCCGGAGAATTATTCTTAGCAATAATCTTAAATGTTCCACCAGCAACTTGAATATCCACTTCATCCATCATCGGTCTACCTATCGCATAAACAGGTATACCCGGGCAAACTTGATAGAATCCCATTGCACTTAATACGTACCAAGCTGACATCTGGCCACAATCCTCATTTCCGATGATTCCATCCGGTTGGTTTGTATAAAAGTTACGCATTATGAAATCCAAACGTTCCTCTCCTTTCCATGGAGAATCAGTCCAATTATACAGATATGCCATGTGATGACTCGGCTCATTTCCATGCGCATATTGTCCGATAAGTCCTGTAATATCACCTGAAGCCTCCACCCCGTCTATTTGAGATGATGTTGTGAATAGTGTATCAAGACGTGTTTCCAACTCTGCCTTCCCACCTATCTCTGTTATAAAGTTTTCCATATCATGGGGTACAAAGAAGCTCCATTGGAAAGCATTTCCTTCCGTATAATCACTCTTCATATGAGATGAGTAACGCGGATTGAATGGTGTTTTAAATTCACCGTCCGACGTAACCGGCCGCATCAATTTCGTCTCAGGATCCAAATAACACTTATAATAATCCGCTTTAGCTTCGTATTCATTAGAAATCTTCCGATTTCCTGCTTTCTTGGCTATCTGTGCAATACACCAATCTTCGTAAGCCATTTCAACCCCCCAAGACACCGACTCTGGAATAGAATCTGCAGGTACAAATCCATATTTATCTTTGTAATAGATATGCTTGGTAATCAAATCTAGTTCACGAGTACCTTTAAATTTTTCCGCTAAATCAGCTCTATAAATCGAAGATCGTACACCCGCCTCTGTCCAAAGATTGAGGTCTCCTATAGCTAAATCCTTAGCTACCAAATCAGCTAATACAGCTACTGCCGGATATCCAACCATACATCCCGTATAGTTAGATGCTAACGGCCATTTCGGCAATATCGTTCCCTCTACATAACCTTGAACTAATGCATTTCCCATCTGGCTGGCTAAATCCGGATCTATTATCGTCAACAACGGATGAAGAGCTCGAAATGTATCCCATAAAGAGAATGCCGTGTAATTGGTATAATCATGTTCAGCTCTATGTATCTGCTTATCCATTCCTAAATAACGCCCATCTACATCTTGATATGTATATGGAGCAATAAGCGTATGATAAAGAGCTGTATAGAAATTCTTTCGAATTGACTCGTCGGAGGTCTTGATTTGTATTTTATTCAATGCTGCATTCCAAATTTCAGCTGATTCATTTCGAACTTGTTCAAAATCCCATCCGGGTAATTCTGCCTCCATATTCTTCTCTGCGCCCTCCGTATCAACAGGTGAAAGTGCCACTTTTACCAACAATGGCTTATCTGAATCTTTGAACTTATACTGAAACTTCAAATCTTTATCCGTATGCAATTTCAAGAACAAAGAATCTGTTCGTAACTTGCCATCAATATATTGGTAAACCTTTTCTATCTTTTCTGAGAAGCAAATTCGGTAAGATATGGTATGGAAATGCGCCCAACCTTGCGTACGGAAAGTACCCTCTACGATTGAATCGTTCACAAAGAGATAATCATTACCAACAAGCTTGTGCCCCCAATTCGGTTGCAAAATATGTCCTAAATCCAATAACACACGACGTTCTTTCGGATTATCATACGTATATTTATGAAATCCCACACGGTCAGTAGATGTTAATTCTACATTCACACCAAAGTTATCAAGTCGAACGGCATAAAAACCTGGACTTGCTTGTTCACTTTCTTTACTGAATGTTGCTATTGGTTTAATAGAATCTCCGCCGGAAAAAGGGAGTAAAGCCACATCTCCCATATCACCAATGCCCGTACCACTAAGATGCGTATGGCTAAATCCATAAATTTGTCTATCATCATAATGATAGCCACTACTAGCATCCCAACCCATAATGTGTGTATCCGGACTAAGCTGTACCATTGCATGCGGACGTGTAGCACCCGGAAACGTATGCCCATGAAATCCTGTTCCAATAAATGGATCTACATATTGAATTTCATTTTCTAATCTCGACGTTGCCGATTGCTTGCAACTTGTTGCCAAACAAAAAAGGAGAGCAACCGGTAGAAAAAAATAATGAGTTTTCACTGTGTTATGATGTTTATCTGTTTAGTTTTTCTGCGCAAATTTACAGAATTAAATCCGTTTTCTCTTACTTTTAAGGATAAATCCATCCCCATATTAATAGAATCCGCCTTTATAAAGATTATCGAAATTGGAATGAACTCCTTCTATTTTTTTTGCTTCTTCTCCTTCCGGATTTAATTCGATAGATTTCTTTAAATCTTCGAATGCTCCTTGTTTATCACCTTTCAGGTTTTTAGCTCGTCCACGTTCCGCATACGCCTTGCCCAACGTTGGAGAGTTTTCAATGATATCATCAAAGAAAGCAATAGCTTCATCCAACTTATTCTCAGCTATCAGGATTTCGCCAATCAGCAATGCTGCCTCTTCATTGAAAGGATTCAAAGCCAGCACTTGGTCAAAGTCTTTACGTGCCTCGTCAAACTTACTCTCAAACACATGAATTTTTCCTCTGAGCAAATAAGCAAATTCTTCTTCCGGATTCAGTCCGATAACATTTTCTACATCTTTCAAGGCTTCCTCAGCTTGCCGCATCTGCAAAAGGATTTCTGCACGAAGCAAGTAAGCACTTTCTAAATTTTCTTTTAAAGAAATGGCTTTCGTTAAATCAGCCACCGCTCCCAATACATCACCCGTCGTCCGCTTGGCTTTTGCCATCAAATAATAAGCGGCTGCATTTTCCGCATCTTGTGCAATAATTGTCCGGCAATCCGGTATTACCTCTGCGTCACGGTCTAACATAAATAGCACGTGAATACGTGAGAGCAACGTATTTATATCTTCCGGCTTTAGTTCATGCATCCGATTCAGTTCGCCCAAAGCCGACTCCAATTCGTTTGACGCCATATAAGCAGCCACTAAGAAAGAACGTGTTTCAAAATCTTCCTGAATATTCAGTGCTTCTTTAAAGCAGCGGATAGCATAAGGCAATTTACGTGCGCGTTGTGCTCGCACACCATCATATTTTAATATATCAAAATTCTTTGCATTGGCCTTTTCCTTATTTGCCGCCGATTCTTCTTTCGATTGCGAGGAAAAGAACGATTTAAAAAAGTTTCCCATACGCTATATGCTTAATATTCTCGTGCACAAAAATAAGAAATTCCGCCTTTATTTTCTCTACCTTTGCAGAAAAATAGAGAAAAAGATGATAAATTGCCACATACAACTTACCGCAGACGGGAGTCATACACTCTTTATTCCCGAGATGAACGAGCATTATCATTCTGTCAACGGAGCCTTGCAAGAATCTCGTCATATCTTTATTGAAGCCGGATTACACGCCATCAAGAAGCCCCAAGTACGCCTCTTGGAAATCGGCTTCGGCACGGGTCTTAATGCATTGCTCACATGGAAAGAGGCAGAACAGGCTATTATCTGCCAACATATCATTTATCATACGGTAGAGCTTTATCCACTTTCTAAAGAGATTATCGATAACCTCAACTATGGAACTCTTGTATGGCCTGAACATGAAGGCTATTTTCATGCTTTGCATCAGGCAGAATGGAACAGGGAGGTCTGCCTTTCCGAACATTTTACTTTGCACAAGATAAAAGGCGATAGCAATACTTGTTCCTTACCCGAACCGGTTGACTTAATCTATATGGATGCTTTTGCCCCCGAAAAGCAACCGGAGATGTGGAATGATGCTTTTTACCGTAAATTATATGCCCATGCAGCAAACGGAGCCATCCTTGTAACTTATTGTGCCAAAGGCACGGTTCGCCGGGGATTGCAGGCTGCCGGATTCAAAATGGAACGTTTGCCGGGACCTCTTGGTAAACGACATATTCTCAGAGGCATAAAAACCTGAAACATAGCAAACGTTCTTTCTCCTTAAACATAACTATAAATGATGACGATTCTCGCTATAATCGCAGATAAATATAACTAACGTGAGTTCGATATAAGCAGCGCGCGCCCGTCTGACC
>CAZOKT010000016.1:0-20070 GCA_964580505.1 uncultured Parabacteroides sp.
ATAGAAGCTATCATGTAAGCCTACCGAAACAAAAACATAAAATACTAAAAAGAAGTCCCTCAGTTACACTATGTACTGACGGACTTCTTTTTATTTATAATTATTTACATAAAGAAGTCGAGGGTAAGTTGTTCCTGTTCAGCTTGCAGTTTTCGCAGGTGGCGTTTGCCTTGAGGCGTTACAATTTCCATTTTATCGAAGCGGGTACGGATAACAGTTGAAACAACATAACTCACGTTGATAACTTCACCCAATTCGGAAAGACGACGAGAGATTTCAAGCACGCAATCAATACACATGCCGCTCGAGAAAGCAATCTTGTCATCAATCATCTGCTTCTTAAAATCTTCATCTTGCATATAGAAATCTATGGTTTCTCCGCCCTTGTTGTAAATGCCTTTCCAACGATAACGCGCATCCTTCAGCACCGGTGAGATAATTTCTATCGTTGCATTATGGTCTATCACCTGTGGAAGCTCGTCTGTTCGGAGAATAAAATAATCGAACAATTCACGCTTTACACTTAACAGACCTGAGCGTGGACGGTTGCTCTCGTTCAGTTCACGCAACGATATTTTACTCACTTTCGGGTAACCTTTTATAACCTCATAGAAATTGGACTTATACTTGCAAAAACGCGGTGAAGAACTAAGCAAATCGACTAATTTAGGTGGAACACCTATTGCTTGCAACTTCAAATTATGGCGGAATTTAGCTACTTCCCGCTGCATTAAAAGCTCGTCTTGTTCCGTACGTTCAACCAACGGTTGCCCGCCCACCGACAAAGTCGGGCGAATCAGTATCTGCATCACTATATTCAAGATGACAGAAATGCAACGCGTATTCTCGCCTGCCACAGCCCATATTTCCCGATAACCCTCAGGAACAACAACCGACTCACTATACACCGTCAACCGCACATCGAGCATATCAGCCAACGAACGAATCATCGTCAATATTTCTTTTTCGCAACGATGCCGAATCATTGCATCCATATAATTGGATTTTTCATTAAAGTTATACCGCAGCTCCAATTTATTGGCAAATTTCATCATACAGCTTTTGTTTCTTTAGGTTTACGGTCAAAAAATGGATTCTTGGAAGAAGCACTCAGCGGAATAGCCATCACACATTTGCATGCTTCTCCCAAGTAATGCAAATGCTGCGCTGCCAAGCCAGCACTAAACATAACCCGTGTATCGACGCGCAAATCTGCTGCCATCGCACACGCCGAACCAATAGCAATTCCCAGATCTACCACGTTGATTGCACAAGGGACAGTCTCTGGTTTCTCCTCACAAGTGGCAAATCCGCAATGTGCACAGTTCAATCCTTGCACCTGTTGCCGCGTTCCAAGCAAAACAATCGCCTCTGCACTCTTGATATTCTCTGCATCCCGAAAGAAAAATTTCATGCCGGTTTGTTCAGCTATATGGAGCATCTCATCCGATAGACACAAAATATCCTCATCAGTGACTACACATATTTCCACAATGTCAATACCCTTCCCTTTTGGAGCAGTCCGTGCAGCCATCATCATACGGCGTGCCGCTTCCATTACCGATTGTAGCCTTATATCTCTTTCATTTTCTACCATAAATCCTCCTATATATCGCTATATTTATTGTGTTTTTCAACTTATTTTCTCAGCAAATCCGGACGCAGACGGGCTGTACGTTCTTGTGCTTGCTGAAGCCGCCACTCCTCAATCTTGCGCTGATGACCGGAAAGCAAGACCTCCGGCACTTTCCATCCTTTATACTCTGCCGGTCGCGTATAGACTGGAGGTGCAAGCAAATCATCTTGAAACGAATCAGATAACGCACTCTGTTCGTCTCCTATCACGCCGGGAATCAGACGCACTACGGCATCCGTAATTACTGCAGCAGCCAATTCTCCACCGGTCAGCACATAATCCCCTACTGATATTTCTTTAGTAATCAGATGCTCTCTGACACGATAATCTATGCCTTTGTAATGCCCGCATAAAATAATCAGATTATTTAATAAAGACATACTATTCGCCATCGGTTGATTAAATGTTTCACCGTCCGGCGAAGTATAAATCACCTCGTCATAGTCTCGCTCAGCTTTAAGCGCAGATACAGCACGATCTATCGGCTCTATTTGCATCACCATACCCGCCTCTCCTCCAAAAGGATAATCATCCACGCGCCGCCACTTATTCGTAGTATAATCTCGCAGGTTATGGAGATAAATCTCCGCCAATCCTTTATCCTGCGCCCGCTTCACAATCGAGCAATTCAACATTCCGTCAATCATTTCCGGCAGAACAGTCAGTATATCTATGCGCATCATCTTTTTCTATTAGTCAACGTGTGTTCGATATAAAGATTAAATTAGTTTTCTGAATATTAGGAGCATAGCGATAAAAACATTAAATCAGATATTCTATTAACGACATTTGACCGATTACCGCTATATTCTCAGAGGCTAAAATTACGGAAATTTATCGTATAGTAGATGAATATTTTACATTATTAAGACATCTTTGTCGCAAATCGTTCTCTTCAGAGTGCATGAACTTATAACTTCACGCACTCTGAAGGGAATGGATGCGATAAAAAGCAGAAAGAGTTTGTCTAAAGAGCCATATGAAAACATCCGGAATTGGCATTTCCATCGGGTAATGAACAGTGAACCGTTCTCCTGTCGTAATCTGCTTTCTTATATCGAACTCACATTATAATATTATTTTTTGATTAATTCAAAACAGCTTCTCAGTATCTTGCTTTTTGTATTATCTTTGCGCACATATTAAATAACCCTTTTGAAAATGGAAAATAGACAACAGTATCAGGGACTAAGTCCTGAACAAGTGGTGGAGAATCGTAGGTTGCATGGAGAGAATGTACTTACTCCGCCGAAGAAGACTTCTCTCTGGAAACAATTTCTTGAGAAGTTTGAAGATCCGATTATCCGTATATTATTGGTGGCTTGGGTATTGTCGATGGTGATTGCCGGTGTGCATTGCTGGGGTCCGGAGACTGCTGGACTGAGTGCTTTCCTTGAGCCATTGGGAATTTTCTTCGCGATTATGCTGGCTAGTTGCGTCGGTTTCTTTTTTGAAGTAAAGGCGAACCACGCCTTTGACATCCTGAATACGGTGAACGATGATATCCTCGTAACGGTGATACGGAGCGAGAAGATTACCGAAGTTCCGCGCAAGGATATTGTGGTGGGCGATATTGTCTTGTTGGGAACAGGCGACGAAGTGCCCGCCGACGGGCATCTATTGGAGGCGGTGTCGTTGCAAATCAACGAATCGACTTTGACCGGTGAGCCATTAATCGGCAAGACTACCAAAGAGGAGGACTTCGATGCGGATGCGACCTATCCTTCTAATGTGGTAATGCGCGGTACGACAGTCGTGGACGGACACGGGGTGATGATTGTCGAGCAGGTAGGAGATGCAACTGGATACGGCAAAGTGTATGAAGGTTCGCAGATAGATAACAATATCGATACACCCCTGCAAATCCAATTGAAAGGATTGGCGAACGTCATCAGTAAAGCGGGTTATATGATTGCCGTGGTGACGTTCGTGGCTTTGGCGGGAAAGATGATTCTTTCGGGGCAGAGCTATTCGGTTATGGAGTGGATATCTCATCTCTTGAATTTTTTTATGGTGGCAGTAACGCTGATTGTCGTTTCGGTACCGGAAGGGCTGCCGATGAGCGTGACGTTGAGTTTGGCGTTGAGTATGAACCGGATGTTGAAGACAAACAACTTGGTGCGCAAGATGCACGCGTGCGAGACGATGGGCGCAACGACTGTCATCTGTACGGATAAGACCGGGACATTGACGCAGAACCGGATGCAGGTGCATGAAACGCAGTTCTATAACTTGGGAAACCGTCCGTTGGACGCGGATGAGCTTGGCAAGGTGATACAGGAGGGCATCGCGGTGAATTCGACTGCCAATCTGGAGCGCGAAGCGGGCGTGGTCAAGACGTTGGGGAATCCGACTGAGGCGGCATTGCTCTTGTGGCTGGATGCGCAGGGTGTGGATTACTTGCCGATTCGCGAAGGGGCGGAGGTGCTGAGCCAGCTTACTTTCTCGACGGAACGGAAATACATGGCGACGGTCGTCAAATCGCCACTGTTGGGAAAAAAGATATTGTATGTGAAGGGCGCGCCTGAGATTGTCCTTGCTTGCAGTCGCCGCGTGGCGATGAATGGCTCGTATGTATCAGTGGGCGAGGCGTGTCCGGTGATAGAAGAACAGCTCTTGGCGTATCAGAATCAGGCGATGCGCACGTTGGGTTTCGCGTATCAGATTTTGGAGGATACAGTGACGGACGATGCTCCGTATGCCGATGGTCGCTTGAAGCCGGAGGTCGATTTGACCTACATCGGCATCGTGGCGATTTCCGACCCGGTGCGCAAAGATGTGCCAGCGGCGGTGCAGAGCTGTATGAAGGCGGGAATCGCCGTGAAGATTGTTACGGGGGATACGCCGGGCACCGCGCGCGAAATCGGACGGCAAATCGGCATCTGGAACGCGGAGGATTCTGACCGCAATATCATCACGGGCACGGCTTTCGAGGCGTTGAGCGACGAGGAGGCACTCAGCCGCGTACAGGATTTGAAAATTATGTGCCGCGCAAGGCCTACCGATAAGCAGCGTTTGGTGCAGCTCTTGCAGCGCAAGGGCGAGGTGGTGGCAGTTACGGGCGACGGCACCAACGACGCACCGGCACTGAAGGCGGCGCAGGTCGGGCTTTCGATGGGCGACGGTACGTCGGTGGCAAAAGAGGCGAGCGACATTACCATTCTGGATAATTCCTTCTCGAGCATCACCCGCGCCGTGATGTGGGGGCGTTCGTTGTACCGGAATATCCAGCGTTTTTTGCTCTTCCAGCTTACCATCAATGTGGCGGCGTGCCTGATTGTCTTGCTGGGGTCACTGATTGGCACGGAGTCGCCGCTTACCATCACACAGATGCTCTGGGTGAACCTGATTATGGACACGTTTGCTGCGGGCGCACTTGCGTCTTTGCCACCTACGGAGCGAGTCATGGACGACAAACCACGCCGCAGCGGACCGGACGGCGATTTTATCATTACGAAACTGATGGCGCACCGTATCTTCGGTATCGGCGTGGTGTTTGTGGCGGTGCTGATGGGGCTGTTGCTCCATTTCCATGCGTCGGAGGGCTTGAGCACGCACGATTTGTCGTGGTTCTTCACCTTCTTCGTCATGCTCCAGTTCTGGAACATGTTCAACGCAAAGGCGTTCATGGACGGACGGTCGGCGTTTGCCAATTTGAAGGAGAGCAAGAGCTTCCTCTTCGTGGCGGTGTTGATTCTGGTGGGGCAGTACCTGATTGTTACCTTTGGCGGGCAGATGTTTAACGTCATCCCGCTCTCCGGCGAGGATTGGGGAATCATCATCGGCTCGTCGTCGCTCGTTCTCTGGGTAGGCGAGGTGGTGCGGCTGTTCAAAAAATGATTGGGCAAGATAAAAACAGGCGTCAGAGAGGTGCCAAAACGCTTTTGGGGTATTTCGAAGGGCAAAGTCGGTTTGCCAAAATGTTTTGGCAAGATTTCTGCACCGGTTGAAAGATAAATATAATAGAAAAGATAGAGATTATGGCATGTATTTTACATTTGGAAACATCGACAAACGTCTGTTCGGTGGCACTGTCGGATGGTGGAAAAACGGTGTTTCGGAAAGAATCATACGAAGGACGGGCGCACGCGGTGTTGCTGGGCGTCTATGTGGAAGAGGCATTGCAGGCGATGCGTGCCGGCAGTTTGACGCTGGATGCGGTGGCGGTGGGCAGCGGTCCCGGTTCCTATACGGGGCTGCGTATCGGGGTCTCGATGGCGAAGGGCTTGTGTTTCGGGTACGAGATTCCGCTCATCAGCATCCCGACACTGGAGCTGCTGGCTTCGACCGTCGTCCGTGAACACGCGCCGGAGGCAGATCTCTTCTGCCCGATGCTGGACGCACGCCGGATGGAGGTGTACACGGCGGTTTATGATGCCGCCATGCGACTTGTGCAACCGGCAAGTGCCGAAGTAGTTACGCCATCGACCTACACCGGGTGGCAGGAGTGCGGGTGCGTCTGCTTTTTCGGGAACGGTGCCGCAAAATGCCGCGAAGTCATCCTCCCGATGAACGCCCTTTTCTTGGAAAACATCCATCCGCTGGCGGCAAATATGATTCCCTTGGCGGAAAAGGCCTTCGCCGAAAAGCGGTTTGAGGACGTTGCCTATTTTGAGCCTTTCTACCTGAAGGAATTCCAGGCGACGGTACCAAAGAACAAAGTTTTGGACATCCGCAAATAATCCGGCTGCAGGCGATGCACATCCATTACGTCATACAAGCCCTACTGCTGCTCTCCGTCTGGTGCCTGATGTGCTGGCAAGCGGGCGGGGAGTGGTACGCGCAGCACATTTATCCCGTCCTTTCGCGTGGGCTTTCCTTTTTCTCCTCTCTTTTTCCTTTCTCGGTGGGGGATGTGTTCATCTACGGGAGTATCTTGGGACTGATTCTCTATGCCGGCATTACTTTGGTGCGCCGACGGGGCGTTAAACGGATGCTCCGGTGTGAAATCGTCTACTTGATATGGGTCTATATCTGGTTTTACCTTGCGTGGGGACTCAATTACTACCGCGCGAGCTTTTACGAGCGTGTCGGTGTGCAAAGACGTGCTTATGCGGAGGAGGATTTCAAGAAATTCCTTGCAGCTTATGCCGATTCGCTCAATGCGGCATACAGTCTGGCGATGTCGCTGTCCACCGAAACGGTGGAGAAGGAGCTGAAAGCGATTTATCGCGATGCCATTGCACCGAAGTACGGCTTGGCAACGCCAGCGGAACATCTCCGTGCGAAACGGATGCTCGTCTCCCCACTGATGAGTGCCGTCGGCGTGTCGGGCTACATCGGTCCCTTCTTCAGCGAATATAACCTGAGCCGTGATTTGCTCCCAGTGCAGTTTCCTTCGACCTGCGCACACGAGATGGCGCACGTCTTAGGCATTGCCAACGAAGCCGAAGCCAATTTCTACAGCTACCGCGTCTGCACCCGTTCCGCCCATAGGGAAATCCGCTTCTCCGGCTACTTCTCCCTGCTCCCTTATGTGCTTTCCAATGCCCGCCGCGCGCTTCCGAAAGAGGAATACACCGCATGGCTCAACGGATTGCGCCCCGAAATCATCGAATTACATCAAAGGAAAGCCGCCCACTGGCAAGCGCTGTACAACCCTATGGTGGGTGCACTCCAAGACGCGCTCTATAATCTCTATCTGAAAGGAAACAGGATCCCTTCCGGTACGGCGAACTATTCGGAAGTGATCGCCCTAATCATGGCGGAAAAAGTTGCAACGGGTAATGAATAATAGACAATGAACAATTGACAATCTGGGTTTGCGGCATCAGATTGCCAATTGTCCATTATCCATTGTCAATTAAAATCAGTACATTCTATCCAACAGCCATGCATCCTGGAAGTTCGGTGCATACTTTGCCTTGATGGCATCACGGCTGGCAGCAGCGTCGGCCTTGTCGTCGAAACTGGAAATAATCACGCGCAACATGCCTTGTTCATTTTCGCCCAAAACGACATTATAGCCTTCATTCTCCATACGCTCTTTCAACGAATAAGCGTTCGTTTTATTAACGAAGCTCCCGATTACTACGCTGTAGCGTCTCAAACGGCTGGCATCTTCTCCTTCTGCCGCAGTGATACGTTCAGAGCGAGACTCCACATCAGGTGTTCTGGGCTTGGAAACCGGTGCGATTTCTTCCTCTTCATACGTGTCTTCTGCAAAAGCGTACTCAGTCGTTGTTACAGGAGCTGTGGTCTCCTTTTCTTTTGCTTGCTCGTAGGCAGCTTTGTAAGCGCTCTGTTTGGGCTTACAAGAACCGAATGCCAATACGAAGCAGGCGGTTGCAGCCAATAACCAAATTTTGTTCATGATTCTTTTCTATTTAAATTAGATATTCTTCTTTGCTAAAGATGTGCAAAGATAAAAATTAATTTACTACTTTCGCACCTAAAATACAAATATATTGTAATAAGAGAAGAGATGAATAAAACATTAGGCACAATGATTATGGCGACATCCGTATTGCTGGGCGCTTGTTCGCAATTGGAAGTGAAAGAAACGAATACGGAGGCAGAGGCGGCTCCAGTTCTGATAGGCAGGTCGGACATGAAGATTCCGGATGGAAGAATGACTCCTGAGGCTCTTTGGGCAATGGGGCGCATTGCCGGTGTGAATGTCTCTCCAGATGGAAAGAAGATAGTTTACTCTGTGGGCTATTATAGCGTGCCTGAGAATAAGAGTAATCGAGAAATATTTGTAATGAATGCCGATGGATCGGACAATCGGCAGATAACTAAAACTCCTTTCTCGGAAAGCGAGGCCAAATGGATTAAGAACGGAGCTAAGATTGCTTTTCTCTCTTCGGAAAGTGGAACGAGCCAGATCTGGGAGATGAATCCGGACGGTACCGAACGTCGGCAGCTCTCCCATTATGACGGAAATATCGAGGGTTTTTCTTTCTCACCGGACGAAAAGAAGGTTTTGTTTATCGCACAAGTCAAGACCGTCCCGAGTACGCAGGATAAATATCCCGATTTGGATAAGACGACGGGTATCATTGTTACCGATTTGATGTATAAGCATTGGGATGAATGGGTAACGACGGCTCCGCATCCGTTCGTTGCGGATTTTGACGGAGATAAGGTTTCTAATCCGGAAGATATCATGCAGGGTGAACCGTATGAATCTCCTATGAAACCCTTCGGAGGCATGGAACAATTGGCTTGGAATACAACTTCTGATAAGGTGGCCTATACAAGTCGCAAGAAAGTAGGCAAAGAGTATGCCTTGTCTACCAATTCGGATATTTACGTGTATGATTTGAATAGCAAAGAAACGGTGAATATCAGTGAGGGCATGATGGGCTATGATACGAATCCGCAATATTCGCCTGACGGGAAAAAAATCGCTTGGCTGAGTATGGAACGGGACGGTTATGAATCAGACCAGAACCGTCTTATCGTAATGGATTTGGTTACCGGCGAGAAGAAGTTCGTCAGCAAGGCTTTCGATTCAAACGTGGATGAATTCTGCTGGAGCGCAGACTCCAATAATATCTACTTCACCGGCGTATGGCATGGGGAAATCCAGATATATGCGGCGGATGTGAACTCCTGTACTTACCATCCGGTCACTTCGGGCATGAATGATTATTCCGGCGTTGCGCTTTTAGGAGACAGATTGGTTGCGATGCGTCATTCCATGAGTTCGGCAGATGAAATCTTCATGGTGACTCCGGCTACGGGCGAAGCTACGCAGCTTACCTTCGAGAATAAGTATCTGTATGACCAGATGGAAATGGGCAAAGTAGAAGGTCGCTGGATGAAAACGACCGATGGCAAGCAGATGCTGACGTGGATTATCTATCCGCCGCATTTCGACCCGACGAAAAAATATCCTACCTTGCTTTTTTGTGAAGGCGGACCGCAAAGTCCGGTGAGCCAATTCTGGTCATATCGGTGGAACTTCCAGATTATGGCGGCGCACGATTATATCATTGTTGCTCCCAATCGGCGGGGCTTACCCGGTTTCGGTAAGGAGTGGAACGAGCAGATAAGCGGAGATTATGGTGGGCAGTGCATGAAAGACTACCTCACGGCTATCGATGAATTTGCTAAAGAGCCGTTTGTTGATAAAGAACACTTGGGATGTGTGGGTGCCAGCTTCGGCGGTTTCTCTGTTTATTGGCTGGCAGGTCATCACGACGGACGTTTTAAGGCGTTCATTGCGCACGATGGAATTTTCAATATGGAAATGCAATATTTGGAAACGGAAGAGATGTGGTTTGCCAACTGGGATATGGGCGGTGCTTATTGGGACAAGCAGAATGCAACGGCACAGCGTACCTTTGCTAACTCACCCCACCGTTTCGTCGATAAATGGGATACGCCGATTCTTTGTATCCACGGGGAGAAAGATTACCGCATTCTTGCCAATCAAGGCATGGCCGCTTTCAATGCGGCTGTATTGCGTGGCATCCCTGCGGAGTTGCTGATTTATCCGGACGAGAACCACTGGGTATTGCAGCCACAGAACGGTGTTCTTTGGCAAAGGGTATTCTTCGAATGGTTAGATAAGTGGTTAAAACCGGAAAAATAGTTAAGGAGCAATGGTACGTTTTATAACTAACGTGAGTTCGATATAAGTGAATAAATAAACCAGCATCGGCTTGTGATACTACCTCCGGACTACACAGATTCAACCTCCGAGGCACTTAGGTTATACCTCTGAGGCATTTAGGTTGAACCTTTGAGGCACTTAGGTCAGACGGGCGCGCTCTGCTTATATCGAACTTACGTTAACTATAAAGCAATCCGTTGCTCCCTAATTTTTTTGAATGTATATCGTATCTTAATGAGAAATAGCATGGAAGAGAAAAATACGCCGGTAGATTATAAGACGGCGCAAGAAGTGATAAGCAGTTATCATTTGCCGGACTTTGGAAAGGCGACGATTCGTGAAGTGGTGGCAATTGCTACGGAGTTGGAACAGCGTACCGGCACGGAGTTTATCCATATGGAGATGGGTGTGCCGGGATTGAAGCCGGCCGAGGTTGGCGTTAAGGCGGAAGTTGCTGCTTTGGAGCAGGGCGTTGCTTCCATTTATCCGAATATCAACGGGATGCCGGAGCTGAAGAAAGAGGCTTCGCGCTTTATCAAGGCATTTATCGATGTGGATGTATCTCCTGAAGGATGCGTGCCCGTAACGGGTTCGATGCAAGGGACGTACGCATCGTTCTTGGTGTGCGGCCAATGTATGCCGGGCAGGGATACGATTCTCTTCATCGATCCGGGCTTTCCGGTGCAGAAGCAGCAGATTACGGTGATGGGCTATCGGTATGCTTCGTTCGATGTTTATGAATATCGCGGAGAGAAATTGCGCGGAATCTTGGAAGAGTTCTTGAGCAGAGGAAATATCGCCGCGCTGATTTATTCGAATCCGAATAATCCTGCTTGGTTCTGTCTGAGTGAAGAGGAACTGCAAATCGTGGCGGAAGTGGCAGATAAATATGATGTTATCGTGATAGAAGACTTGGCTTATTTCGCTATGGATTTTCGCAAAGACTTGAGTAAGCCGTTTGAACCTCCTTTCCAGCCCACCATCGCGCACTATACCGATAATTATATCATGCAACTCTCTGGCTCGAAGGTGTTCAGTTATGCGGGGCAACGTATCGGTATTACGGCAATTTCTGACAAACTCTATCATCGGACATACGAAGGGTTGACGCAGCGTTATGGCGGAGGAACGTTCGGGACGGTGTATATCCATCGCGTGTTGTATGCGCTCTCGTCGGGCACAAGTCACTCGGCGCAATATGCTTTGACAGCAATGTTCAAGGCGGCTTCCGACGGCACGTTCGACTTTATTTCGGAGATTCGTGAGTATGGCCGCCGGGCGGAACGGCTGAAGAAGATTTTCACTCGTTACGGTTTCCGCATCGTGTATGATCATGATTTGGATAAACCCATCGCCGATGGCTTTTATTTCACGATTGCTTATCCGGGAATGACGGGTAGCGAACTAATGAAAGAGCTGATGTTCTATGGAGTGAGTGCCATTTCGTTGGGTACGACCGGCAGTCGGCAGGAAGGACTTCGCGCTTGTACTTCCTTTATCAAAGACCATCAATATGCGTTGTTGGACGAAAGGCTCCGGTTGTTCCAAGAACAGCATGGTGAGTTTAAGGCATGATGGTTGAAAGGGTTAAGAGGGTTAGGAATTAAACTTTAACTCTTTCAACCTCTTAACTCCGATAATGGCTTACCACGGTTCTTTCGAGAAGTCGGTTGGGAAGAAAAATCGGCTCTCAATTCGTCCTCCTTTCAGCCGAATCCATGAGGAGAACTCGCGCTTTCCTTCATAAAGTTCAATAACTCGCGCGCCGTTACCCCAAGGTATATCGCAATAAACCGTCTTGCCTCCAGTGTAACGTCCATACGCCAAAACGATACCTTTCCAGAGCGTTGCATAATCGTTCACGTGATCATGCCCGACGAATACGCCCATCACGTCGCCCGCCTCCAGCATGGAAGCGAATAATCCGCTATTTATCTTCGGAGCGCATGCCGTTTCTTTCCGTATGCCAATAAGCAATGCATTTTCATCCTGTGCGCTATAATTATATTCAGGCAACGGAATATGGAAGAAAGAGAAAGCCGGCAAGGGCTCTCCGCCACTCTGCTCTTTTAATTTAGAAGCACAATCGCGATACCAAGCAACCTGATCCGGCTTAATCCAATCATAACCATCTACACTTTTGATAGGCGAATAGGAGTGACTGTCAAAGTGATATAATAAGAAAGCGTCCCGTGTATTGTCAGAACTGCGGATAGGCAAGATGTAATTTGTTACGCCAGAAAGTCCTTCTACAGTTCCAGTCAGATTACCTTTCCACTCTTTCAACAGTTCATATATCTCTTTTCGATTTAAGTCATGTTCATCATCATGGTTTCCTAATGTCAATGCGAAGGGAATGTTGCGTTCCATCACTGGGGTGAAAGCTCGCTTATAGCATTCCTCAGCCGGTTTTCCCCATACAATATCTCCGGTAAATTCGACGAGGTCTGGCTTTTCGGCATCTAATATTTCACTAATGCGCTCGGCTGCTACTTCGGAAGCTGGATTCCCGACCGCCCAATGCACATCTGTAAATTGTACGATTTTAAATTTTCCATCGGCATTGAACTTCAACGTTTGGGCATACCTCTTGTAAACGTCACTCTCCAAATAAGAAGTTGGAGAAGACACGGCCTCTGCATGGGATAGCTTTGATGGCATGCCCATCATCGAGGCAGGTACCAGCAGTGCAGAGGCTTGTAGAAACTCTTTTCTGTTCATTTTCTTATTTAATTAATAATGTTGTACCTACTTTAACGTGCAAATATACATATAATGTGAATCCGTAAGGCCACTACAGATTTATATTGTTTTGATTTATATGAATTCTATTTTGTTAAAAAACAAGAAAAGAATGTGGTTTTGAGGTTACAAGTTATTTATCAATTTCTTACTTTTGTGCCCGAATTAGAAAGAAGTAGAAGTTGAAAATATGAATAATGAGGCGAATAGGTATTCGGGTCGGTATTGGAACAAAATACATGATTTCCATACATGGGGTGCATGTATCCAAATTTAATACTTCTTTTTTAGTTTCCTATCTTCTATATATTTGTCTAATATTTAAAACTAACTTTTAATTTATGAGTAAAATGACAAGGCTTATAACGCTATGTTGCGTAGCGTTGTGTAGTCCGTATTTATGTGCCCAGACTCGCGTTATGGGAGTAGAAGAGTTGTTCCGTTTGGCAGACGAGAATAGCCGGAGCATACAGGCTTATCAGACAGGAAAAATTGCTGCAGATGAAGCTTTGCGAACGGCTAAAGCACAACGTCTGCCGGATATTAATGCATCGCTATCATTCAGTTATCTAGGTGACGGTAAGTTGTGGGACAGGGATTTTAGTAATGCAACCCATATTGATATTCCGCATTATGGTAATAACTTTGCACTTGAAGCGCAACAGGTAATTTATGCTGGTGGTGCTATCACAAGTGGTATTCGGATGGCTGAACTTGGTCAGCAAATGGCAGAATTGGATTGGCAAAGGAACCGGCAGGAGATTCGTTTCCTCCTCGTTGGCTATTATTTGGATTTGTATAAGCTGAATAACCAAGCGTTAGTTTTGCAGAAGAATCTGGAGTTGACCGACCAAGTAATAGCGAATATGAAAGCACGTCGGGAACAAGGCACGGCTTTGCAGAATGATATAACGCGCTATGAACTGCAGAAAGAGACTTTAAAGTTGCAACTTGCTCAAGTGCAGGATGCATGTAAAATTATGAATCATCAGTTGATAACTACTTTACATTTGCCAGAAGGAACGCTTATTCAGCCTGATACTACTCTTTTGGAGCAAAAAGTACAAACACTTACTGAACAGGCATGGCAAGAATTGGCCGAGCAATATAATGTCCAGTTGCAACAGGCCGAGATAGATGTGCGTATGAATGAGCAGCAAGTAAAATTGGAACGCTCTGAGCGTTTGCCTAAAATATCCCTGATGGCCGCTGAGCATTTAGATGGTCCGATTACGATTGAGGTGCCAGTTTTGGATAATAATTTTAATTACTGGTATGTTGGAATAGGGGTGACATACAATATTTCTTCGCTTTTTAAAAATAACAGAAAGCTGAAACAGGCTAAACTGAACGTGAAACGAGCCGAAGAGTTGCACGAATTGGCGCATGAACAGGTCGAAAATGCCGTGCAAGCAGGTTATGTGAATTTCTTAACGGCTTTTACTGACTTGCATACACAAGAGAAGAGCGTCAAGCTGGCGGATGAGAATTATCATGTAACGAATAATCGTTATAAGAATGAGTTGGCTTTGCTGACAGATATGTTGGATGCCAGTAATACGAAGTTGAATGCTGACCTCAGCTTGGTAAATGCGCGTATAAATGTTATTTATCATTATTACAAGATGAAGTATATCACGCATACTTTATAATAATATAGCAAATCGAATCAAATTCAGTTATAATTCAATAATTTACAACTATATGTCAACAAGAAAAGTAAAGAAGCTCGTTTATAATACAATTATCATTTGCCTTTTGGCAGGTGGATTAATGTATGTTTGTTCCCGTTTCCTGCATTTTGGAAGAGTAGAATATACGGATAATGCCCAAGTAAAGCAACATATTACTCCTATTAATACACGTGTTTCTGGTTTTATCAAGAAAATATATTTTGAAGAATATAAGCCGGTGCGCAAAGGAGATACGTTGCTGATAATAGAAGATTCGGAGTTTCGTTTGCGTTTGGCTCAGGCAGAAGCGGACTTGTCGAATGCCCGTGCAGGGCGATTGGCGACCTCGATGGGGATAGCTACCACGCAAAATAATTTGCGTGTAAACGATGCCAGCATTGAAGAAGTACGTGTACAGCTGGAAAATGCCGAACGCGAATGGCATCGCTATGCGAAACTTTTGGAGGAGGATGCCGTAACCCGCCAGCAATACGACAATGTTTATACGACTTATGAGGCTACTAAGGCGCGCTATGAACAACTCTTGCGTGCAAAGCATTCTACTTCTCTGGTGCGTGATGAACAGACACATCGCTTGGAGCAGAACGAAGCTGCTATCCGTTTGGCAGAAGCAGCTCTCGAGTTGGCTCGTCTGAATCTCTCTTATACGGTGATTTTAGCCACGTGCGATGGTGTAGCCGGACATAAAAATATTCACGAAGGTGAATTAGTGCAACCCGGACAAACAATGGTAGATATCGTAGATGGTACGGATTTGTGGGTGATAGCCAATTATAGGGAAACGCAATTACCCCATATACATGAAGGAGCAGAAGTGAGTATTACAGCGGATGCCGTGCCGGGCGTAACCTATAAGGGCGTGGTGGAATCCATATCGGATGCAACGGGAGCGGCTTTCTCTATGATTCCTCAGGATAATGCAACGGGTAATTTCGTAAAAGTTGAGCAACGGGTTCCGGTTCGGATTAATATTCAACAAAATGATGCAACTCTGTTGAAGCACTTGCGTGCAGGATTCAATGTGGAATGTAAAGTGAAATATTGAGATGGGAGCTCCAGTATTAAACGGACCTTTCACAATGCCGATGTTCCGTAGCTTTGTGCCTCGGAAAATCCAGCCGTGGATTTATGTATTCTTTGCCTTTACTTTCCAGCTTTCCGGCGGATTGTATTTAGGCACGCTCAATCAGATGATGGGCGAAACCACATTGATGCGTGAAGACTTGCTGATGTGTCTTTATGCAAATCTGGCTGGGATGGCAATCTATTTCCCGCTCCTGTTTCGGATGAAGTTCCGCTTTACGAACAAGACTTTGCTGATAGCTGCGGCATCAGGAGTATTACTTTGCAATCTGCTTACGCCACATATTACTTATCTCCCCTTGCTCTGGGCAGTATGCTTTCTAAGTGGTATTTGCAAAATACAAGGGACGTTTGAGTGTATGTCAAACATACAATTGTGGATGACTCCGAAGCGCGATTTTACGGTGTTCTTTCCTCTTCTGCATATTGTTATATTGGGCAGCATGCAATTATCCGACTTAATCTCAGTTTACCTGATGTATTATTACCATTGGAGTTATATGCAATGGTTTATGGTAGGTCTGATGCTGATAGACTTGCTGGTTATTTTTTCATGCACAAGGCATTTCCGGATGATTAAGAAGTTCCCGTTGTTTGGCATAGATTGGCTGGGTGCTGCTTTGTGGGCTGTTTTATTGTTGGAAATTGCTTATTTGTTCGATTATGGGAATTGGTATGATTGGTGGAACAGTCCGGTTATCCGTCAGTTGACCGTAGCCATCGGAATTACATTTGTACTTTGTCTTTGGCGTATGCTGACAATTCGTCATCCTTATTATGAACCTAAGATGTGGACTTATCGCCATTTGTTTCCTATTTTTATCCTGATTACTTTGGTTGAAATGTTCCTTGCGACGGAACGTGTTTTAGAAGAAGTTTTCTTGGAGGAGATAATGCATTATGAGGAAATGGTGAGTGTTCAGTTAGATTGGTCGGCATTAGCTGGGGTATTGACCGGATGTCTTTTCTCTTATTGGTGGATGCACATCAAACGTTTCAATTATTTACGTCTCATTACAATAGGTATTGCCGGATTGATAGTCTATTTTTTAGATTTTTACTTTATACTTTCTTCCGACATTACTTTTGCTCATCTTTGTGCTCCTGTATTCTTTCGCACCTTTGCCTATGCCGTGTTAAGTGCAACCTTTATGACCTGTTTGGAAGAGATAATGACTTTCCAGCATTTCTTCCAGGCCTTGAGTGTATTCAATATGTTGCACATGGTGATGGGAGGGGTCTTGGGCTCGGCTATATATACAGAAGGGTTATCTCATTATATGACCGATAATATGGCGCGTTATGGCGCATCGATCGACCGAGTGGCATTCAGCCGTTCTCCTTTCCCCTTAGGCGAATATATGGAAGAGTTCATGACGTGGGTAATGGAAGTCAGCATTAAGCAAATATACGGTTGGGTAGCTTATGCATGTATTCTTCTTTTCCTGCTCTTTTTGCTTTATGACGCACCCATACGCAGAGAGTTGAAGCTGATGCCTCATTGGAGAACATTGAGAAAAGAGATAGCCGCCTCTTTCAAACGGGGTAAATAAGATACTTTTTAAAGAAACAACAGGTGCTTTTACGACCCACGAGTGGATTGTCTTTGCGACCCACGAGTGGGTCGTTCTTGTGACCCACGAGTGAGTTGTTCTTGTGACCCACGAGTGGGTTGTTTTTATGACCCACTCATGGGTTGTTTTCAAGCATATAGTTTACCCGCAACTCTGCACATCCTTTGCAGAATTTTAGCGCAAACATAGCGAGCTTTCTCCAACAGATTGACCGGAGATTCTGCCCTGCTTCCCTTTTCGGATAATAAAAAATAGAAGCCTCTTCTACTTTATGCTTGGGAGAATGGAGCATTTGTAGTACTTTTGCCTGTGCAAATCATAAAAAGTCTCCAGACAAAAAGAGATATGAAGAAAGAAGATAATCCGGTTTATGCACGGAATACGCTGGAATTTGTTACGGTAGCATTAGAATATTGTACGTTTGCGGAAGGTGCAGGCGAGATGGAAGTGTACGATTTTGTAGACAAAGCAACGAAGATTCTTCCGCTTTTATACCTAAAGGCGGCCTTGTTGCCTTTGTTGGACTCAGACGAGATATACGAGCCTGAATACCATGTTACCGAAGATATGTACGAAGCTGTACGCAGCAGAATAGCCGGATTATTGAAAGAACGCGATACTTACTTGGATACGTTTCATCAGGATATGCAATATAGTGAGACGCCTATTGCCGCTTTTATTTCCGAAAACTTGGCAGATGTTTATCAAGATGTGGGAAATTTTGTGGCTTTGTTCCGTGAAGGAAATGAGGTTGTCATGCGGGAAGCCATCGTTCTTTGTTATAGTAATTTCTGTGAATATTGGGGACAACAGTTACTGAATGCCTTGAAAGCGCTACATAATTTGCGTTATGTAGATGAAGAATTAAGAGAAAACGATAGCAAATGAAGATGGATAAATACACACATACAATTACAAAAGAGGAGGTAGAAGAATACCCTGTAGAAGAATTTAGCGGACGTATATATGTATTGACTACCGAGAAAGAAGCTAACCGTGCGGTTGAATACCTGGAGAAGTTCCCAATGGTGGGGTTTGATACGGAGACCCGTCCCAGTTTCCGAAAAGGACGACATTATAAAGTCTCACTTGTGCAGCTCTCAACCGAGGATACCTGCTTTCTTTTCCGGCTAAATTATATGGGTTTTCCTGCCTCATTAGAAAAGTTCCTTAGTAATGAAAAGGTAATGAAAATAGGATTATCGGTGCATGATGATTTCAACTCCATGCGTAAACGGGTAGATATTGAACCTCAGAACTTTCTGGAGTTGCAATCTTTTGTGGCGCAATTTGGAATCGAAGAAGCGAGTTTGCAAAAGATTTATGCCATTTTGTTCCACAAGAAAATTTCTAAAGCGCAGCGTTTGACAAATTGGGAAACGGATGTACTTACAGAGCAACAGAAAAGATATGCGGCTTTAGATGCATGGGCTTGTCTGCAGATATATAAACAATTGAATAAAGAAGCATCATGAGTTATTGTAAAGTATTTCTGAAACCTAAGAAAGAAGAGTCTCTATTACGTTTCCATCCTTGGGTATTTTCTGGTGCGATACAGAAGATAGAAGGAGAACCGGAAGAGGGAGATGTGGTAGAAGTATATGCTTCGAATGGTCGTTTCTTAGCCTTGGGACACTATCAGATAGGAAGTATTGCCGTGCGGGTGCTTTCTTTCAAACAACGCGTGATAGACCATGCCTTTTGGGTTGAGCGGATTTACTCGGCTTATCAGTTGCGCTGTATATTGGGTTTGGCTAATGTGGCCAATAACAATACGTTCCGTTTGATTCATGGCGAAGGTGATAACTTGCCGGGTCTGGTTGTAGATATGTATGCTCATACGGCTGTTATGCAAGCCCATTCGGTTGGAATGCACCGTTGTAGACATAAGATAGCCGAAGCAATGAAGGAGGTAATCGGCGAATCGTTGCAGAATATTTATTATAAATCGGAAACTACGTTACCCTATAAAGCCGACTTAGATAGTGAGAACGGGTATCTGTACGGGCATGATGTAGAAGATATAGCGTTGGAAAATGGATTGAGGTTCTATGTAGATTGGCGGAAAGGACAGAAAACAGGTTTCTTTGTCGACCAGCGGGAGAATAGAGCATTGCTGGAACATTATGCTAAAGGACGTTCGGTTTTGAATATGTTTTGCTATACAGGAGGTTTCTCTTTCTATGCAATGCGTGGTGGAGCAAAGCTTGTGCACTCGGTAGATAGCTCAGCAAAGGCAATATCGCTAACGAACTGTAACGTAGAATTGAACTTTCCGAGTGATTCTCGCCATAAGGCTTTTGCCGAAGATGCTTTTAGGTTCTTGGAAAAGATGGGGAGTAATTATAACTTGATAGTCCTTGACCCTCCAGCATTTGCCAAACATAAGAATGTTTTGCGCAATGCGTTGCAAGGCTATCGAAAACTAAATGCCATTGCTTTAGAAAAGATTCAAGCAGGAGGAATTTTGTTTACTTTCTCTTGTTCGCAGGTAGTTAGTAAAGAGAATTTTCGTTTGGCTGTATTTAGTGCAGCTGCACAGACGGGTAGGAGAGTGCGCATCCTCCATCAACTGACACAACCGGCAGACCATCCGGTGAATATATACCATCCAGAAGGTGAGTATCTAAAGGGATTAGTGCTCTATGTAGAATAACAAAGCTGTAGGAAAAGACGGGAATTTGTTTTTCACTATCTAAATAATCATTAATATATTAACCTTTCCTTTTTTAATGCCTATTAGATCTCCATTTGATAGGCATTTATTTTTCTATTTTG
>CAZOKT010000017.1:0-1710 GCA_964580505.1 uncultured Parabacteroides sp.
GAGGTCGGCAGTTCAACTCTGCCTGGGACTACGAAGAGTGACGAGGTGCGTTAGTATTCTTTCTGTTTTTTTTCTGTTCTGATTCTCGATAAGATTTATGGTATAGATTATTTCTCTGATTCCTTGTAGAGCCAGAAAGAAAGTGGTGGCTCATTCCGAATAGTTTTGTCGTAGTAGAAGTTCTCTTCCTTGAAAGGATCCGGTTTGAATTGGGGTCTGTATTCCCCCTTTGTGGAACCAATATTAATGAACCATACATCAAAATAACCGATTTATTGTAAAAGGCAAGAATGTCAATTTTCCTAGACGTATTTATCAGTGGACACGTCCGCCACAGAGCCAAGTCCTCAGATAATAAGGTTCGTTCAGGCTACTGACCATCACACCGCGTGACGTACTGGTATGGATGAACTTGCCGTTCTTCAGATAAATGCCCACATGGCTTGGTTGGCGCTTCTTGCCTCGTCCGGTGTAAAAGAATACGAGGTCTCCTTCCTTTAATTTTCCACGACGTATCCGTTTGCAGTTCTTCTTTAGTATTTCGCTTGAACTTCGCGCCAATGTTTTGCGGTATACATTTTGATAAACTATGGATACGAAGCCGGAGCAATCCACACCGCGTTTCGTCGTACCACCCATTCGGTGAGGCACGCCTAACCAACGGGCACCTTCATTGTAGAGGAAGATATTATCATTGGGCGTAATTTTCATGCCGTAAAGCCGACCTAATTCCTGCGGACCTTTGAAGTCGTCCGGTAAAGAAATCTGCAGAACCTTCCGACTTCCGCAGCCTGCCATCAGCCATGCCAGCACACCGCTTGCCGTCATGGCTAAAAAATCCCTTCGTGTCATTATATTTTTTATCATGGTTCTTTTACTTTCTTTTCTCAAAATAAGGCTTCGGATAAGAAGAACAAGTCTGCCTTTATTAAAGAGATTACTTCATTCGTTCGAGTGAGGTGGCTTCATATATCCGTATCAAGCCACCTCACTCGAGCATATTAAGCACCTTCATACGGATATATGAAGGTGCTTAATTAAGTTATCTGATAAATAACAGTTCGCGATATTTCGGGAGTGGCCACATTTGGTTGTCAACCATCAGTTCCAGGTCATCTATATGGTCGCGGATTTCATCCAAGTAAGGAGCCACCCTGTCGTGGTAAGCAATGGCTTTTTCGCGCATATCGCTGATTCGGTTCGCTTTTTTCCGAGCTTCCACCATTTCGTCTACTTTGGTAGTTACGGCTGTGATGTGTTTGGAAATCTTGCGGATAAGGCGGCGCAGTTCTGCGGAGAGGTCTTCATAATCTTCTTCTCCGAAAGTTTCTTTCAGGCGAGTCAGGTTCTCCAACAGTACGGTCTGATAGCGAATGACTACCGGAATGATATGATTCAACGATAAGTCGCCCAAGACACGTGCCTCGATTTGTACCTTCTTGATATAGATTTCCCATTTCACCTCATTGCGTGCTTCCAGTTCTTTCAGGCTCAGTACACCGGTTTCGGCAAACATTCTCACCACGTCATGCTTTAAATAAGCATCATATTGCAGAGGAACACTGTTCTCGCAATCCAAACAGCGACGTTTGGCTTCTGTTTTCCATGCTTCGCTATACCCGTTCCCATCAAAGCGAATCGGCTTCGATTCTTTGATGTAATGCTGTAATACTTCGAAGATAGCAACTTCTTTGCTCTTCCCTTTTGCCC
>CAZOKT010000017.1:1810-4112 GCA_964580505.1 uncultured Parabacteroides sp.
AATTCCTGTACCCGAGAAGGAATCGCACCAAAGTAATGATCGTCTAACTGCTGGTTCTTGGCACTCTCATGACCTAACAAGGTGCGTTCGGTCAGCGATAAATCCGGACGAGCCGAGTATAAATCCTCATCAATCAGGAAATATTCCTGTTCCCATCCTAAGTAGGCTATCACCTTATTTACGTTATCATGGAAATAACGGCATACCTCAGTCGCCGCTTTATTCAATGCTTCAATAGAGCGGATGAGCGGAGTTTTATAATCCAATGCCTCACCGGTATAAGCAATAAATACGGTAGGGATACAAAGCGTATCATCGACAATGAATGCCGGAGAAGAGGGGTCCCAAGCCGAATAGCCGCGTGCCTCGAACGTATTGCGCAAGCCTCCGTTCGGGAAACTCGATGCATCCGGCTCCTGCTGTACCAACAATTTACCGTTGAACTCTTCTATCATGCCGCCATTGCCATCATGTTCGACGAAGGCATCATGCTTTTCTGCCGTGCCGTCGGTAAGGGGTTGGAACCAATGCGTGTAATGGGTTACGCCTTTTTCCAAAGTCCACATTTTCATTCCTGCGGCTACATGGTTTGCTATTTCGCGATTGATTGGGGTGCCACTGTCGATGGCTTGTGTCAAGGCTTTGAATGTCTCTTTGGAGAGATAGTTCTTCATCGCCTTGCGGTTGAAAACATTTTCACCAAAATACTCCGACACTTTCCGGCCAGGAGTATGCGCCTCCATTGCTTTTCGGTTGGAAGCTTTCTCTACTGCATTAAAGCGGAAGATAGCCATACTTTATGTTTTAATTGAAATTGCTGATACAAAATTAGAAAAATAACCCGAATGACATGCTCTGATACAAAAAAAACTGCATCTTTCCTTTTTGCTTTTGAAAAAAAGAAGTCTATGTGTGTTTCTGTTTATGGTTATATTTGCTGAAATTTATGACTGTGTTTTGTACCATTTATAACTATCTTTTTTAACTCAACAAGGGGTAAATGATAGACATAGAAGCGTTATAGGAAAAAATATCTTTGTGTTTCAATAGCAAAATAAACTATAATTCTTACCTTTTGGAAAACAATGGATGTAGTAAAAAAGCGTACCTTTGCCCCCCAAAGAATCAGCAAAACGATATGAATGGACTTCGTGTAATAAAAGTCAATACAAGGAAAGCAATGAATGACTTTGTAGATTTTCCGAAAAAATTATACGCCAAATGTCCGTATTATGTTCCCGATTTAGATATGGATGTGCGTGAAACTTTTCGGAAAAAGCCTGATAACGGAACAAGTTTCTCCGAACTTCAACCGTTTGTAGCTTATGACGGGCAAGGACATTGCGTAGGGCGTATTGCAGGAATCATTAATCATCGGGCGAATACGAAGTGGAAAACAAAGAATGTTCGCTTTGGTTTTATTGAATTTATAGATGACCCGCAAGTCTCTTCTGCCTTGTTGGAGGCTGTAGAAGAGTGGGGGTGTGAGCATGGCATGGAGAGCATTCAAGGACCGATGGGTATATTTGATTTTGATAAAGAGGGAATGTTGGTGGAAGATTTTGACCAACTTGGCTCGATGATTACCATATATAATTATCCTTATTATCCGCGTCATCTGGAGGCGTTGGGATATGAGAAGGAAGTTGACTGGGTACAAATCCATGTAGATGTGCCGAAAGAAGTGCCGCCTAAGTATGCCCGTGTGTCAAAATTGGTGAAAGAGATGTTCGGATTGCATATCAAAAAACTAACGAGTAAAGATATATATATAAATGGATATGGCAAAAAAGTATTTAATCTGTTGAACAAAGCTTACTCTCCTTTGTTTGGTTATACGGAATTATTGGATGAACAGATCAAAGAATATGTGAATCGCTATTTCCCACTTATCGACAAACGGTTGCTTCCTGTGGTGGAAAATGAACAGGGTGATGTGGTCGGTGTCGCCATTACGATGAACAGTTTATCGCATGCGCTGCAAAAAAGCCGTGGTAAACTATTTCCTTTTGGGTGGTTTTATCTGCTCAAAGCTTTGAAATGGCAACGAGAACCGAAAGCAGAAATGCTTTTGGTGGCAGTGCATCCTGATTATCAAGGCTTAGGAGTAAACGCATTGTTCTTCGATGATTTAATTCCGATATATAATCAATGTGGTTTCAAATATGCGGAAACAGGACCGCAATTGGAGGATAATGTGCGGGAATTATCGCAATGGAAGCCGCTGAATCCTTCTCTTACCAAGAGAAGGCGTTGCTATAGAAAACAATTGTAAACAGGATTATAGGAAGATAAAATAAAG
>CAZOKT010000017.1:4212-6169 GCA_964580505.1 uncultured Parabacteroides sp.
GATAAAATAAAGATATGATAGAAAGAAGAGTAGTAATAACAGGCATGGGAATTTGGTCTTGCTTAGGTGTAACTTTAGACGAAGTACGTGATTCGCTCTATACGGGCAAGAGTGGCATCGTATTCAGTACTGAACGTAAAGAAGCCGGTTTTCGTTCGGCGTTGTGTGCAGCGCTTGAACGGCCTAATCTGAAACCTTTTGTCTCTCGTAATATGCGGCATTTTATGCCGGAAGAGGCAGAATATGCTTACATGGCAACCCGGCAAGCACTTGAACAGGCTCAATTGGATGCCGATTATATAGAGAAGCATGAAGTAGGACTTATCTATGGAAACGACTCAGTAGCCGAAGCTACTATGAATGGACTCGATAAGTTTCGTGAGAACAAGAATACAACCGCATGCGGAAGCGGTTCTATTTTCCAGTCTATGAACTCAACCGTTACGATGAATTTGGGATGCTTATTCAAGTTGCGAGGCATTAACCTGACGGCATCCGCTGCTTGTGCTTCCGGTTCGCAAGCCGTAGGATTGGGTGCATTGCTTATCCGTAACGGATTGCAAGAGTGTGTGGTATGCGGTGGTGCGCAAGAGGCGAATATGTATAGCGTGGCAGCTTTCGATGGCATACAATCATTTTCGATACGCGAAGGTGAACCAACAAAGGCAAGTCGCCCGTTCGACCGAGACCGTGATGGCTTGGTTCCGGGTGGTGGAGCCGCAACCCTCATCCTTGAAAGCTATGAGAGTGCCGTAAAGCGAGGTGCTCCTATTCTTGCCGAAATTGTAAGTTGGGGATTCTCAAGCAATGGAGACCATATCTCGACCCCGAATGTGGAAGGTCCAGCACGCTCTCTGGAGTTATGTTTAAAGCATGGAGGCGTAGAACCTCGCCAAATAGGATATATTAATGCGCATGCTACTTCGACACGCATTGGAGACAGTCGGGAGGCTTTGGCTATCGACCGTATATTTGGTGATTATAAAGTACCGGTTACTTCTACAAAGAGCCAGACCGGACACGAAATGTGGATGGCGGGTGCCAGCGAGTTGATTTATTCGATATTGATGATGAAGAATGATTTTATTGCAGGAAATATCAACTTTGAAAATCCGGATGAAGATACGGCACGTATTAATGTGCTTCCGGAAACACGCGAGATGCATTTCGATATGTTCCTTTCCAATTCTTTCGGCTTTGGAGGAACAAATTCAACGCTTATTGTAAAAAATCTATGATGATAGAATAATTGTAAATCAAAAAAACAGTTTTATTATGACACGTGAAGAAATTGTAGAACAGGTAAATGCGTTATTGGAAGAAGAGTTTGAAGTCGAAGCGAGTGCATTTACTCCGGATGCAAGTGTAAAAGAAGCACTTTCTTTGGATAGTTTGAGTTTGGTTGATCTGGTCGCACTTGTTGAGCAAACCTATAAAATCAAAATGACCGTAAACGATTTGCGGAGCATACAAACGTTTAGTGATTTGTACGATTTCATTGAATCTCATGTTGAGGCCAAATGAGTTTAGCTGATATCAGGAGACTTATTCCGCAACGCGACCCGATTCTGATGGTGGACGAATTATCGGAAGTAGAAAAGGATGGAAGTAAAGCGGTATGTACGCTGACTGTCCGACAGGATAATTATTTCATCGAAGAAGAAGGATTGATGGCAGAAGCCGGACTGATAGAGCACATCGCTCAGTCGGCTTCCGCTTTTATCGGTTATCTCAGTATGCAACGGGGCAGGACAGAACCTCCGGTGGGATATATCGGCGAGATAAAAAAGTTTCATTGTTTATCCAGGCCGCAAGTAGGTGATAAACTACATACAACCATTACGATGGGAGCTGAGTTGGCAGGAGTTACGATTATCAGCGGAGAAACACATGTCGGTGATGAGGTAGTAGCCGATACGCAGATGAAGCTCTACGTCGCTCAGGATAGATGAATTCA
>CAZOKT010000017.1:6269-19302 GCA_964580505.1 uncultured Parabacteroides sp.
AGGTAGTAGCCGATACGCAGATGAAGCTCTACGTCGCTCAGGATAGATGAATTCACACGTCCGTATGAAGTGGGTTCATACGGACGTGTGAAGTGACTTCATTCGTCTGTATGTAAGGGATTCATGGGGTCATGTGTGTATAATGAATAATATAATCATGTTTAGTCGATTGAAATGCAATTAGAAAACAAGTATTATCAAATCATAGATATGCAGGGGGAAGCCTCGAATGCGACGTTCCATCTTCGCCTGTTGCCGGATTGTGACGTATATCGCGGGCATTTTCCGCATCATGCCGTATGTCCGGGTGCGCTGAATATTGAGACTATCCGGGAATGTGTTTCCCGGTCGGTGGGCAAGGATATGCGGATTACCACCATCAAACAATGCCGCCTGACGGCTATAGCCACGCCGGAAACCTGTCCGGAAATGACATTGACTTTCAGCCTCGTGCCGAAAGGAGAGGGATATACAGTTACAGCCCAGATGCGTAAAGCAGAACAAGTGTTCGTTGAATATAAAGGAGAAATGCGTACATGACAGAACTTTGCATCAAGATATACCGTTATTTTCACAGCCATCGGGCTATTTGCTGGTTATCCATGATAGGTCTGTTTGTGATTTTCGGCTACTTTGCTTCGAGAATCCATCTGGAAGAAGATATTAACAAATTGATGCCTTCGTCGAAGAATGAAGATGGCACGACCAAGTTGGCTTTTGCCAACCTGCGTATTAAAGACAAGACGTTCCTGCTGTTCGAGGGAAAGAACGGGGCATCGGTGGAACATATTAGCGAGACGTGTGATGCGTTTGTCGATTCTTTGATGGCGAAGAATGCTGCATTGGATTCCGTGCAGCAAGTTATAGGTGATATATTTTACCGGCTGCCGGAAGATATATTGTATGATGCCATTGATTATTTCACGATGTATCTGCCGGGTTATATAGACACAAGTATCTATGCCAAGTTAGATACGATGCTTACTCTTTCACATTTCAGCCGGCAAATGCAAGCGAATCGGAAAGACTTGCAAAGTTCATTCGGTTCGATGTTCCCTGAACTCATCCAGATAGACCCCATTGGATTGCGGACGCTGCTTGCCGAACAATTCGAGCCCTTGCTGAATGCGGGTGGAGGAAGCTACGCTACGCTTAACGAACATTTCTTTACGAAAGACTCTACGGTTTGCATTGCGTTTATCAGTCCGAAGTATTCGGCAGGAAATACCGGACAAGGCTCAACGCTTTTCCGTATATTAAATAAACAAATAGAGGAGTTTGCCGCATCTGCACCCGACGTGAAAATAGTCTATCACGGCACGCCCGCCAGCGGATTCTATAATTCCCAACAAATCAAGTCGGATTTGACGAAAACCGTGCTGGGTTCGTTGGTATTGATGCTGCTCTTTTTGATGGTTTGTTTCCGACGTATCGACACCTTGCCGCTGTTATTACTTCCGGTGGCTTTCGGCTCTTTGTTCGGGCTTTCTATCATGTACTTTATCAAAGGGCAGTTTTCCCTTTTGGCTTTAGGTATCGGAGCCGTTGTTTTGGGGGTTGCACTTAGTTATGTGCTTCATGTCCTGACGCACTCTAAATATGTGGACGACCCCGAACAAGTATTGCGCGACCAAGTGAAGCCCATTTCTTTGGGGTGTTTAACGACTATCGGTTCTTTCACGGGAGTAATCTTTATTCAGAATGAACTTTTACAGGACTTCGGACTCTTTGCTGCATTAGCCATTATTGGCACTACGGCTTTCAGTTTGATTTATCTACCTCAGTTCATTCATTCAAATAAGAAGAAGCGTCCGGCATTTGCCTTTATCGATAAAATCAACGCCTATCCATTCGACCGTAAGAAAGGTTTGCTTATAGGCATATTGGTTATTACCGTAGTGTGCATAGGCAGCTATATTGCAGGAGGAACCCGTTTCGATGCGGATATGCATAACTTAGGCTATAATGCGGAAATCACTTCCTATTCAGAGCAATTGCTTCGTTCGAAGACTTATACTGGAGACAAACAAAAATATTTTGCTGCGTATGGGAAGACAATGGAAGAGGCTATCGAGAACTTCTCAGATTTGTCGATGACTTTAGATTCGCTTCAACAGGAAGGATTGGTGAAAAGTTATACGCATACGGATCAGATATTTGTTCCTTTAAAAGAACAGCAACGACGTATTGATACATGGAAAAACTATTGGACAGAGGAACGGTTAGCGTTGGTGCGCCAACTGATTGCGCAGACTGCGCCGGAGGCAGGTCTTCGGACAGACGCTTTCCAGCCGTTCTTCGATTTTGCTATCGGAGATTATGAACCGGACGCTCTTTATCAAGCCGGCATCATCCCTGAAGGGTATCAATCCACGTTGATGGAACAGTCTTATAATGGGGATTATCTTTGTTTTACTTCTGTACGATGTGCCAATGACTCTGTTCGCAGCAAATCGAGCGATTACTATCGGATATGTGATGCAGTAGCTGTACATCCGCATTTGATGGTACTTGATACTTATTATTATACAACCGATACGTTGATTCAGATGAATGACGATTTTAATGTATTGCAATGGGTGTCTATGCTGTTTGTTTTTCTTGTACTGTTATTCAGTTTCCATTTCAATATAAAGAATACATTACTGGGCTTTATGCCCATTTTCTTGAGTTGGTTGATCGTATTGGGAGCAATGGTTCTATTCCATATGAATTTCAATCTTATTAATATCATCATATCTACTTTTATCTTTGGTATAGGGGTTGATTATAGCATATTCGTTATGAACGGATTGATAGATGGAGAGCAGAATACACGTCTGTTGAGCTACCATAAGACGGCAATCTTCTTTAGTGCGGTTATTTTAGTTGCTACGGTTGGCTCTATGTTATTAGCTGAGCATCCGGCTATTCGTTCAGTAGGTTTCTCTACATTGGTCGGATTAGTATCTGCAGTGGTAATTTCTTACGTGGTACAACCGGCTATTTATAGAACTATTCATAAGAAAAAATCGTGATGAAATACGATGTAATAATCATAGGTAGCGGGTTGGGAGGTTTAGAGTGTGGATATATTTTATCCCGTTTGGGCAAACATGTCCTTATTTTAGAGCAAAGCGTGCAACCGGGCGGCTGTATGCAGAGCTATCGGCGGCATGGTCTCTTTTACGATACAGGCTTTCATTATGTAGGAGGTTTGGATGAAGGACAATCTTTGCACACAGCTTTTCGCTATTTAGGTCTGTTGGATTTGCCGTGGATGCGTTTGGATAAGGAAGGTTTTGACCGTGTCACTATAGGTAATCGGACATTTGCCTTTGCGGAGGGCTTTGATGCCTTTGCGGAGCATTTATCTGCAGAGTTTCCTGCTGAGCGGAAAGCGTTGAAGCAGTATGTCTCCCTGTTGGAACAAAGCGGGAAAGAACAGTACACCTTCATAGACCCACAGGCTGACGAGGAGGCAAGAATAGCATCAATGCTTCTTTCCGAACAGGGGGCTTATCCATATTTGACAGAGACCTTCCATGACCCGTTATTGATTAATGTCTTGAGTGGAACATCCTTAAAAATGGAGTTGAGGAAGGAGTCTTTACCACTCTTCACATTCCTACATGGGAATAGCAGCTTTATCGAAAGCAGTTGGCGCTTGAAAGGAGATAGCTCTTTAATCGTGAATACTTTGGTGAAGGGCATTCGAGCACAAGGCGGTGAGGTTATCTGCCGTGCGGAAGTAGAGGAATTGATAGAACGGAACGGACGTTTAGTACTCGCTAAGTGTAAAAATGGAGAGACGTATGAAGGTGACCTTTTCATCAGCGATATTCACCCTGATGCAACTTGCCAGTTAGTAAAGCAAAGCGGGCTTATGCGGAATAGTTACAGGAAGCGTATTTCCTCTTTGGAAAACACTTTTGGTATGCTGACAGTATCTCTCCGACTTAAACCGCAGGTTCTGCCTTATTTCAATTGGAATCATTATGTCTATCGGGAGGCAAATGTGTGGGATTTTTATCGGCAGGATGTCGGTGTAAACGGCTTGCTGATTAGCTGTCGGGTGCCTGATAATGGGCATTATGTGCAGGTTGTCGATCTTTTGACGCCTGTCTCTTGGGAGCAATATGCGGAATGGAGCCATACGAAATCCGGACATCGAGGAGAAACATATATAGTATGGAAAGAACAGATGGCTGATGCTTGCGTGGAATTAGCCGAGCAGATTTTTCCTGGATTGAGGCAAAGTGTAGAGGAACGGTATATTAGTACGCCGCTTACCTATCGAGATTACCTCTCTGCACCGGATGGTACGGCTTATGGTGTGCGTAAAGATTATAGAAAACCATTGCAAACAATGCTCTCGTTACGTACTCCGATACCGAATCTGTTAATGACAGGGCAGAATCTGATACTGCATGGTTTTCATGGGGTAACGATGACTGCTTTTTTTACATGTGCCGAAGTAGTAGGGCAGGAACTAATATGGAATATTTTGACAAATAAATAAAGAGGAAACAATGAAATATGCTTTAGTAACAGGGGGTAGCCGTGGCATTGGTCGTGCAGTTTGTGTAAAGTTGGCCACAATGGGCTATTCGGTACTTATCAATTACGTGAGTAAGCAAGAGGAAGCGGAACATACATTGGAACTGGTAAAACAGAGCGGGGGTGATGGCGAATTGTTACGCTTTGATGTGAGTGATGGCCAGCAGACCTTAGCCGTTATCGACAGTTGGAAAGAGGCACATCCCAATGAATATATAGAAGTGTTAGTGAATAATGCCGGTATTCGCCGAGATAATATATTGGTTTTTATGCCTCAGGAAGATTGGAACCGGGTGCTTGATATCTCTTTAGGTGGGTTTTACAATGTAACGCAACCTTTGTTGCAACCTATGTTGGTGCATAAATTTGGACGGATTATTAATGTGGCAAGTGTGAGCGGTTTACGCGGGATGCCAGGACAGACAAACTACTCGGCGGCAAAAGGCGGTATCATTGCTGCAACGAAGGCACTAGCCTTGGAAGTAGCTCGCAAGAATGTAACGGTTAATGCTGTAGCTCCCGGATTTATTAAGACGGATATGGTAGAAGGACTGGACGAGCAGGCTTTGAAGGCAACGATTCCGGCTCATCGTTTCGGCACGCCGGAGGAAGTAGCGGAATTGGTCGGCTTTTTGGCTTCTCCTGCAGCCGGCTATATTACAGGAACGGTTATTTCTATAAACGGGGGACTTCATACTTGATGAATCTCAGAGAATGGTGTTTAATCTACAGATTGGACACTATCCGAGAAGGGAAAATATGATTTTTATTTAATTGATAGAAAACGAGGAATGCATATGAAAAAAATATTTACACTATTGATATTAACTTTTTTCTGTTGTGTCCGGTTATTGGCACAAGTGGATGATATACGTAAAGCAGCCAGGCAATATGACGGGATACAATCACTTGCGGCTACCGTTACTCGCACGACACATAATGTGGTCATGGCGGAAGATGCGGTTACAAAAGGAAGTTTCTATTTCCTGTCGCCTTGCCGGTTGTGTATCGTGCTTGATGAGGTAGGAGAGAAGTTGGTAACTGACGGCACGACATTTGTCATGGCGAAGGATGGAAAAGAACATGTTGCTCCAGATAAAGGACAGAATCCGTATAAAACTTTGATTACGGTATTGAGTGAGGTCGCTTTTGCGGACGGCGATATGGAGCGTTTGGCCGACTTAGCGCAGGTAGACATTCAATTGGAAGGCAATTTGTGCTATATTACTGTGGAACCCATCTTGAAAAATAACAAGGAGAAACGCCGTACATCTTTCACTTCGTTTGTGGTAACGCTGGACTTAGATGCGGCCGAACTGCGCAGCATCCGTATCAATGAACGGGGCGAAAATTATACGCAGTATGATTTTGCAGGTTATAAATTGGGAGCAGATGTGCCGGAAAAAGAATTCCAAGTTCAGTCTTTATGAAAGTATTAGAAGATATTTGTCGGGTACAAGTCCGTTTTGGGGAAACTGACGGCATGCAACGCGTATGGCATGGCGCTTATGTATCTTATTTGGAAGACGGGCGTGAATCGTTTGGACGGCATTATCCAGGAATAGGATATGCGGATATGCAACGGGCTGGAATTTATGCACCGATGTATGATATGCACATACGTTATTGTGCACCGCTTGAGATGAATGACGTGGCGATAGTTCATACTCAATATGTTTATAAACCTGGAGCACGACTCGACTTCAGCTATCGGATTTATCGGGAGAGAGACCATACGTTGTGTGCTGAGGCTACAACGGTTCAACTCTTTATTGAGCCAGATGGCACGCTTATGGTAGATAAACCGGACTATTATCAGGTTTGGCAAGATAAGTTTGGTGGTTGAACCCAAATGTATAATTCTTAATAAACAATTTATGAGGAAACGGATTATTCTTTTGTTTACTATAGTTCTATTTGGCTTGCAAGCAAGTGGACAGAACGTCACGATACAAGGTGTTGTAACAGATTCTATCACCGGAGAAAGATTGGCCTATGCTTCTTTGCTGATAGAAGGAACAACCATCGGTTCGACTACCGACGAGGAGGGATGCTTTTTTTTTACGACATCTGAAGTTAACCGTACTTTGCAAATCTCTTACTTGGGTTATACAACGAAAGAGTTGAAAATTACGCAAGGGAAGATGCAGAATTTGCATATACAGCTTGTTCCGGACGATGTGGTGCTGACAGATGTGGTAGTCAAGCCAAAACGAGAACGATATACTAAAAAGGATAATCCCGCAGTAGAATTTGTACGTAAAGTCATTGATTTGCGCGATAGCAATACACCTTATCAGCACGACTATTATAGTTATGACCATTACGAAAAGATGATATTTGCCAAGAACGAATATACTTATAAAACTCGTGAAGATGGAAAGAAGAGTAAGTTCGATTTCCTCATGCAATATGTGGATACATTGGAAGGAGGAATTACAATCTTGCCTGTATCGGAAAAAGAACGCATGGAAAAGGTTCTTTACCGGCGTGACCCGAAATCGGAGAAACGTATCCTGCAAGGGTACAAATCGGCCGGTGTGGATGAAATATTCTCGGCAGATGGTGTGCAGCAGTTTTTGAATGAGGTATTCCATGAAGTGGATATTTTCCAGAATAATATACCTTTATTCTTGCAACGTTTCGTCAGTCCACTTTCAACCATTGGACCCAATTATTATAAATACTATTTGCTGGACACGGTGCAGGTGAATGGACAACCGTGTGCAGATTTAGGTTTTGTCCCTTTCAACTCAGAAACGTTTGGTTTTACAGGGCATCTCTATGTAACGTTAGATTCGACCTATTTCGTAAGCAAGGCTGTTTTGAATGTACCAAAGGATATTAACTTGAATTTCGTATCCAGCCTGACGATAAAACAAGAATTCGAACGGTCGTCAGATGATAGTACCCGTATAGTTTTAAAGGATGATATAGCCATCAACTTCAAACTGACCGAGCGTACCAAAGGCCTTTATGCCCGTCGACTTAATATCTATACGAATCATTCCTTTGAACGGCCGGAGGAGGAGGACGCGTTTGATAAAAGCGCTCCGCTTATCACACAGGAGAATGCCTACCAACGAGATGATGAATTTTGGAATAGTGTCCGTCCTTTAGAGGCTAAGCCGCGTAATTCTAACTCTGTGGAAAAGCTGATGTCTCAATTGGATAGTATTGCAATAGTCCGCGTCGTCAAAGAGGGTTTGACCATCTTGGTTTCCGGATATATCCGAACTAATAAAGACCCGAATGAGAGCAAGTTTGAATTCGGTCCGATGAATTCGACTTTTAATAGTAATAAATTGGAAGGCGCTCGTTTTCGTGTGGGAGGAACCACTACACCTCATTTCAATCCTAATTTGTTTTTGGGTGGTTATTTAGCTTATGGAGAAAGAGACCGGAAGTTTAAATATGATGCGGCGGTAGAATATTCGTTTAATGACCGTAAGGAGTTTCTAAAGGAATATCCGGTACATTCATTGCGATTTGAATATATGTATGATGTGAATAAATTAGGACAATATTATATGTATACCAGCAAAGATAATATAATGTTGATGATTCGGCGGAAGAGAGACCTCTTCGCAACTTACCAACGTAAGGCAGAATTGAGCTATTACAGAGAACATTATAATGGTTGGGCTTATGGGGTTTCATTGCGCAATTTGCGAGAATATGCTACACAATATGGTATCTTTAATCGCATTAATGCGGATGGCTCTTTTACGTCTCTTGACCATTATGACATGACAACTATGGAATTCAAACTTCGTTTCGCACGGAATGAAAAATTCTATCAGACGCGTGATACCCGCATCCCTATCACTTTTGATGCTCTGATATTTAATTTGAGTCACATGATGGCTTTCAAAGATGTGTTGGGTTCCTCTTATACTTATCATCGCACTGAGGTTGGGGCACAAAAACGTTTTTGGTTTTCTGCTTTTGGTTATCTGGATGTTATTGCTAAAGCAGGAAAGGTGTGGACAAAAGTGCCTTATCCGCTATTGATATTACCGAATGCGAACATGACTTATACCATTCAGTCGGAAACTTATACAAATATGAATGCGCTGGAGTTTATTAACGATGAGTATGCATCATGGGATGTAACTTATTATATGAACGGTAATTTATTGAACCGCTTACCGTTAATTAAGAAATTACAATGGAGAGAAGTGTTCTGTTTCCGTGGACTGTGGGGAAATTTAACGGACAAAAATAATCCGGAAAAGAACGGAGAAGGACTTTTCCAGTTTCCGTCTACCACTTATGAAATGAGCAACACACCCTACATGGAAGCCAGTGTCGGTATCGAAAACATCTTTAAGATGATTCGTATCGATTACGTATGGCGTTTGAATTATCGCGACCATCCGGATATTCAGGTGCGTGGTATTCGCATGACAATAAGACCTTCGTTCTGATTTTGTTGCATCTGAAAAAAAGCCGGCTTATATGGAAACCCTTGTTTGCTTTGCTTCCGTTTTCTTATATAAGCCGGCTTTTCTTTAGATAGATGCCTAATTTCCATTTAAAACCTAAGCAGTTTCATTTAGGTCGTTAGGTAGATACCGTTAGGCTCAATGCGAATCAGGTGCTGTTTATATAGAGTCCCTATTGCTTGCTTAAAAGCTTTTTTGCTACAACGGAAGAGCGCATAAATTTCTTCGGGCTCGCTTTTGTCATGTACGGGGAGGAATCCTTTTTTCATCTGTAATGCTTTCAGGATAGTTTGTGCAATGTCTTCTATTTTTCGGTACCCAAGTGGTGTTATATTGATATCCAGTTTTTCATCCTCCCGAATCCCCATAACATATCCTTTAAGGCATTCTCCTTTTTCCAAGCGCTGAAATACTTGGTTGTGGTAAACCATTCCCCAATGCAAGTTATTGACAATCACTTTGTATCCAATTTCGGTTTCCTCAGCTATAAGGAGATCAACTTCTTGATTGAACTGATATTTAGGAGGAATATTATTGAGAAACTTCTCGATACGTGCGGAGGCCATAATGCGTCCGGTAATATGATCTATCCGGACATAAACCAAATACCATTTCCCTTCACGCATGGTTGTTTTCTGTTCTTTGTATGGAACGAGCAAATCTTTCATTAGTCCCCAATTTAAGAAAGCTCCTGTCGTATTAACAGATTTAACCTGCATAAAAGCAAACTCCCCAACTATAGCTTTGGGTTGAAGAGTTGTAGCTATCAATCTGCCTTCATTATCATGATAAATAAAGACTTTTATGAGATCACCTACTTTTGCATCCTTAGGGACATAACGAGCCGGTAATAAGATTTCCTTTCCATTATTATCATCAAGATAAGCTCCAAAACTCAATAATTTGTTAATCTTTAAGGTATTGTATTTTCCTATTTCAAGCATAATGTTATTCTATTTCCGACAAACATACGAATAAAATCTGAATCAAATATGAAGAACGAATAAATATTCTTCATGCAGCAATATTTACGGTACTGCATCGTTATTAAAAAGTAATTTTTTATGCAGACAGAAAATAGGCAGCTTTGGTAAATTTAAGTATATTTGCACGCAAATATGAAGATTATGAGAATTAAAATTGGGGCTATTATTGTTTATTTCGTTTTGTTTTTGGGTTCATGTTCTGTTCCAAAAGACGTGGTTTATTTTCAAGGTATTGATACATTGACGGTAAAACAATTGGAACTGATGAATCAGAATTATCAATCAAAGATTTGCCCAGATGATCGTTTAAGTATTACGGTTACGGCATGGGATGCTACGGTAGTTACACCATTTAATCCACCTGTTTATGCTTTTGCTGCAGAGGGAGAGCAAAAGATTGAGTTGTCTCAGCAATTGCAAACCTATTTAGTTGATAAAGAAGGAAATATAAATTTTCCTGTTTTAGGAAAGATACATGTAGCAGGACTTTCGAAACAAGAATTGAACGAAAAATTGCGGGTCGCTATTTCTAAATATGTAAAAGATGCAAATGTAAATGTTCAGATAATTAATTATAAAATCACTATGTTGGGAGAAGTCTCTCATCCAGGTACAGTTTCGGTTTCTAATGAGCGTATAACAATTTTAGATGCGTTGGGACGTGTTGGAGATCTTACCATTAATGCAAATCGTAAAAATATCTTAGTTATTCGAGATAATGATGGACAGAAAGAATTTGGGAGATTGGATATAACGAATCCCTCTGTATTATCTTCTCCTTTTTTCTATTTGCGTCAGAATGATGTTGTATATGTAGAGCCGAATGATGCTAAAAAGAGAAATGCTCGGTATAGTCAGGCACAACAATATAGTATTACGGTCTTTTCTTCAATTCTGAGTGCGATCTCAATAGTAACAACTGTTATATTGGCAATTTTAAATTAGTATAAAAACTAAGAATATGGAATTTAAAGATAACGAAACAGCTGACTTGCGTTCTTTATTTATAAGTTATTTGTTACATTGGAAATTAATAGCGGGTTCTGCTTTGGTTGCTTTTATTATAGCTGTGTTTTATCTTATCGTTTATCCAACTACTTATGAGATTACGGCGCAGATATTGGTACAAGATGATAGTGCCCCATTTTCTTCAAGTAATTCGGGATTGGGAGAAGCCGCTGGGTTAATGCGGTCTTTTGGGGTAAGTAGTACGTCAACATCTTCGATCAATTTGGAGGATGAACTTGTGGTGTTAACATCTAATCAGTTGGTGCGTGAGATGGTTGTCAAATTAGGACTTTATGTAGATTACATGGAGCCTTTTACTTTTGGCTATAAGCTTTATGGTCAGGAACCATTAAAGATAACCTGCGATTCGGCTACGTTAGCAAATTTGGCACATTCCATAAAGCTGGATATACATCATGCTTCTACGGGAAAAGTACATATTGATGCTCAAATGAAAAAAGGAACATTTAAGAATATAAAGGCTTCTTTTGATATAGAATCCCTTCCTGCTCAAATACAAATAGATAAATACTCCTTAACTATTGCTTATTCCGCAGATAGCCTCAAAAAACATGAGTTCAATCTGTTGGCAGAGATTCAATCTCCAACCAGTGTGGCAGAAAGATTGCTTGGAGAATTTGATATTGAGGACTATTCTAAATCTTCTAATGTGTTGCAATTAACATGTCGAGATTATGAAAAGCAGAGAGCAAAAGATATGTTTGCTACATTAATTGCTTGTTATAATAAACAAGCTGAATCTTATAAGATGCAATTGGGGGAAAAATCTCTTTCATTTATTATTTCACGTTTAAATGCAGTGCTGGATGAATTGGCTAAGAGTGAAGAGAAAATAGAGGAGTATAAAAACAAGAACCAAATAACGGCAGTAGAGTTTGATATGCAAATGTATGCAACGGCAATGCAGGAGCTTCAGACTAAATTGATAGAGATAGAGTCGCAGATTCATTTGGTTAATTTGATGAAGGATTTCATAAAAGAACCAAATAATAAATACAAGTTGATTCCGACTTTATATATACCTTCGGAAGGAGAAGTTTCAAGCAGCTTGTCTTCTTATAACCAGATATTAGTTGAACGTGAGCGAGTTATTAAAAACTCAACTGAGGACAACCCATTGGTGGATGTTTTATCTGTACAAGCAGATGGCATGCGTGAGAGCGTTTATAAAATGATTGATAATACTAAAGAAGGTCTGACATTGATTCGCGATGATTTAAAAGAGAAGGAAAAAACTCTTATAAATAAAATGGGTGCCATACCTCAACAAGAACGTGTTTATGTAGATTTAAAACGCCAGCAGGAGATTTATCAGGGTGTTTATTTGGTTTTATTGCAGAAAAAAGAAGAAATAGAACTGACTATAGGACAAGGAAAAGAACGGGCTCGTATTATTGATGAGCCTTATGCAAAAACTGCTCCTGTAGCACCTCGTAAATTATATGCAGCGATAGGAATTGTCCTTTTTACTTTTATGGTTTCGGCAGGTTGGTTGTCGATGAAGTGGTTAGTAATGTCTATTTGGAAAGACTTGAAAGTGAAAATTTCAGAAGGCTCGAAGTCTGCCTGAAAAGTGATGAAGATATATAGAATACGGAATCTGCCAAATGTGTTTTGTAGCATTATATTGGCAGATTCCGTATTTAATGTGAGTTCGATATAAGAAAGCGGATTACGGCAGGAGAACGGTTCCCTGTTCATTACCCGATGGAAATGCCGATTCCGGATGCTTTCTATGGCTCTTTAGACAGCCTCTTTCTGCTTTTTATCGCATCCATTTTCTTCAAAGTCCATGAACTTCTAACATCACGGACTTTGAACTTCTAACATCATGGACTTTGAACTTCTAACATCACGGACTTCGAACTTCTAACTTCATGAACCTTGAACTTCTAACTTCATGAACTTTGAACTTCTAACATCACGGACTCTGAACTTCTAACATCATGGACTTTGAAGTTCTAACATCACGAACCTTGAACTTCTAACATCATGGACTTTGAACTTCTAACATCACGGACTTTGAACTTC
>CAZOKT010000018.1:0-7343 GCA_964580505.1 uncultured Parabacteroides sp.
ACGTTAGTTATGGTTTGATCGGCTCACAGCTATGGTCTGATTGAACCATTACTATGAAACGTTCTGATTTCCGGCAGCTTTTTATTTCGTGATTGGGAAAAATAGATTTTATCGTAGGCAGAGACAATAACATCATCCGATGATAATCATTTACTTTTAACTATGAATCGGTAAGTTTTTTACTATCAATACTTTCTAAAAATATACCGCTTGCCATCATCCGTAAGAATCATTTGTTTACCGGATAGCTTCTCGACTGTGAAAACGCGTTGCGCAGAAAACCAGTCCGTGCGAGAGAGGAACGCCTTTTCTAACTCTGTCGACTGAAACAATTCGATAGAAAGTTCTTCGTCCTCATAAGCATGATAGCCATACACTACGAGGTATTCATCTGTAGAACGGTCATAAATCTGATATTGGAAAATAGATGTTTGGAAATTATACCAAACCGTATCTACCTGAATAACGCTATCTGCCGATTCTACCTCGGTAAGTTGCCATTTACCCTCAAAGTCCGTGGTATAAGAATCACAAGCATTCAAGACTATACATCCTATGATTATCCCTATCCATTTCTTCATATCTAATCCTTTTTCAATCTTATTCGCAAAGTTTCCACAATGGCGGGCACCAATGAAATAACAACGATAGCTACCAATAAAAGTTTCAGATTTTTCTGTACAAAAGGAAGATCGCCAAAGAAGTAACCCGCATAACTGAATAATGCTACCCACAACGCGGCTCCCGTTACATTATATATGAAAAAGTAGTAATAATGCATTCTTCCCATGCCGGCAACGAAAGGGGCAAAAGTCCGGATGATAGGCACGAAGCGAGCAATAATGATGGTCTTACCTCCATACTTTTTATAGAATTCATGCGTCTTATCCAAATAGCTTTGCTTGAATATCTTCGAATTAGGATTACTGAATAGCTTCTTCCCAAAGAAATGTCCTATTTCATAATTGCAGGAATCTCCAGCCACCGCTGCGACAAAAATCGTCAACGCCAGAAGATGTACATCAAGAGGCATATCCGGCAAAGCGGCTATTGCTCCTGCAACAAACAGCAAAGAGTCTCCCGGTAAAAATGGCGTAACAACTAATCCTGTTTCACAAAATATGATCACAAACAGAATCGCATACGTCCACATGTGGTAATCCCGCACAATTTCTATCATGTGTTGGTCTATATGCAAGATAAAATCAATTAGAAAATCCATTTCTCTTTATGTTTTTTAAATAATTCCTTTTGTACTGGGTAAATTATAATGATAAATATCACGATGTATAGCCATCTTAATAGAACGAGCCAATGCCTTAAAGATACCCTCAATCTTATGATGTTCATTTTGTCCTTCTGCCTTGATATTTAGATTCATCCGAGCAGCATCACTCAAACTTTTGAAGAAATGCAAAAACATCTCAGTAGGCATATCCCCTATTTTTTCACGAGTAAATTCTGCATCCCATACCAGCCATGGTCTGCCACCAAAATCAAGAGCAACACTACATAAGCAATCATCCATCGGAAGAGTGTAACCATAACGCTCAATCCCCCGCTTATCACCAAGAGCTTTCAACAAAGCCTCACCTAAAGCCAATGCAGTATCTTCAATCGTATGATGCTCGTCCACTTGCAAATCTCCTTTTACTTGAATGGTGAGATCTATACCCGCATGTTTACCGATTTGCTCTAACATATGATCAAAAAAGCCTAATCCCGTAAAAATATCGGTATCTCCCTTACCATCAAGGTTCAAGTTTACATGAATATCTGTCTCTTTTGTAGTGCGCCGTACTTCAGCCGTCCGTTCACCAGCAAAAAGAAACTCTGTAATACAATCCCAATCTGACGTAATAAGTATCGGTTGGGCAGGCAAGTCCGCTATATGCTGTTGTGCCACATCATCATCAGCATGAAGCCATATGCCTTTTGCTCCTAAGTTATGAGCTAGTTCCATATCTGTCAGCCTGTCCCCTATTACATAACTATTCGCCAAATCATAATCACCAGACAGATACTTTCCTAACATACCTGTACGAGGCTTGCGGTTCGGTGAGTTTTCTTCAGGGAAAGAATGGTCAATCAAAATATCATCAAAAACTATACCTTCCCCTTCAAATGTCTTCAACATCTTATTATGCGCCGGCCAGAAAGTTTCCTCCGGAAAAGAATCTGTCCCTAAGCCATCCTGATTTGTTACCATTACAAACTCAAAGTCCAGCTGATGACGAATGAAATAAAGATTACGAATCACTTTTGGATAAAATTCCAGCTTCTCTAAACTATCCAACTGGTAATCAATGGGCGGTTCTATTACCAATGTTCCATCTCTATCTATAAATAGTGCTTTCTTTTTCATTATTTCATATATTATTAAGGGCAGCTAATAACATATCATTTTCCAGTTTCGTGCCAACTGTAATTCGGAGGCAACCAGCACATCGTGTCACACGATTCCTATTACGAACGATAATGCCTTTATCCACTAAATAAGCATAAACCGCATCAGCATCTCCCACATCTGTTAAAATAAAGTTAGCGTCCGTAGGATACAACTTACGGACTATCGGAATAGCCGATAATTCCTGTTGCAAACGTGTTCGTTCCTTTAGTATTTGTATAAGTTGTTCTTGCATCCATTCAGATTTGCTTAATAGTTCCAAAGCCTTTTCCTGCGTTAGCTGATTTACATTATAGGGATATTTTATCTTATTCAATACAGCTATAATTTCCTTTGATGCAAATGCCATCCCCAAGCGGATTCCAGCAGCTCCCCATGCTTTAGACAAGGTCTGAAGAACCACTAAATTGGGGTATTTATCCAATTCTTTGATAAAAGAAGAAGCCATAGAGAAATCTATATAAGCCTCATCGACAACCACTATTCCTTCAAAAGTTTCCAACAATTGATAAATATTCTCCCGATTTAAGCTATTTCCCGTTGGATTATTGGGAGAACAGAGGTAAATAGCTTTCACGCTTTTATCAATATGAGTCAACATTTGCGGCATATCCAATTGGAACTCTTCTGTTAGTTTCACTTTTCGGCATTCCACATTGTTAACTTCTGCTGCTACCTGATACATACCATAAGTTGGATCTACGGTCAATATAGCCTCTCTGCCTGGTTCGCAGAATGCACGCATAATTAAATCAATAGGTTCATCACTTCCATTTCCCAAGAAAAGATTCTCCTTTGCCACATCTTTAATTATCGCTATATTTTCCTTCAATTTCCATTGCATTGGATCCGGATAACGGTTATAAGGTGCGTTGTAAGGATTCTCATTGGCATCCAAGAAAACGGATGCACTCCCATGAAACTCATCTCGGGCAGATGAATAAGGTTGCATGGCACGAATATTAGGCCGTACCCATGCTTCTATATCAAATGTCTTCTCTTTACACATAATGATTAATGATTCAATCTAACAGTGACCGCATTACGATGTGCTTCCAATTGTTCATTAGCCGCCATCGTGCAAATAGTTTCTTCCAAGTTACGAATGCCATCAGTCGTAATCTCTTGGAAAGTTATCTTCTTAATAAAGCTATCAAGGTTCACTCCGCTATAAGCATGAGCATAACCATTAGTCGGCAAGGTGTGATTAGTTCCGGAAGCATAATCTCCTGCACTTTCCGGCGTATAGGGACCTAAAAATACACTACCCGCATTCTGTACTTGCTTTGCCAATTCAGCATAATCTTTTGTCTGAATAATTAAATGTTCCGGCGCATACATATTCGTGAAATCCATAACTTCCAAACGGTCTCTTAAAACGATAATACGGCTATGCGCCAATGATTTTTGAATGATTTCTCTTCGTGGCAAGCGAGATAGTTGGGATGCGATCGCCTGTTGAACAGGCTCTACCAAAGAGTCATCTGTTGTTACTAATATAGCTTGGCTATCTACGCCGTGTTCTGCTTGTGATAGGAAGTCCGCTGCAATAAATTCCGGATTAGCCGTAACGTCAGCAATAACTTCTACTTCCGAAGGACCAGCTGGCATATCAATTGCCACATCTTTCAAGCTAACAAACTGTTTTGCAGCCGTTACATATTGGTTTCCCGGACCAAATATCTTATACACTTTCGGAATTGATTCTGTTCCACACGCCATAGCCGCAATAGCTTGAATTCCTCCGGCTTTACATATGCGATGGACACCTGCCACTTCTGCTGCAAAAAGAATGGCAGGATGAATTTTTCCTTCTTGGTTTGGGGGAGTACACAACACTATTTCTTTACACCCTGCTATCTGCGCCGGAATAGCCAACATCAAAACAGTGGAAAATAACGGAGCCGTACCTCCTGGAATATAGAGTCCAACCTTCTCTATCGGTACAGCCTTTTGCCAACACATTACACCGGGCACTGTTTCAATTTTTCCCCCTTCAAAACTTTGTGCAGCATGGAAGGTTTCAATATTTCTTTTTGCAGCTAAAATTGCACGCTTCAATTCATCAGATACCAGAATATGTGCCTCTCGCAATTCTTCTTCCATAACTAATAACGATGCCAATTCCACGCCATCAAATTGCTTCTCGTATTTCTTTACTGCAGCATCACCTGTAAGCCGAATCTCCTCTAAGATATTTTGCACCATTCCAAACAGAGTCGAAACATCCATTGTCGCACGACGAGTTAAGCCTTTCCACTCGCTGCGGTTGGGATATTTTACCACTTGACAATTGAATATTGACAATTGATCGTTCGTTTCTTCTTTTCTTTCCATCTTCTTTTTTCTTTTACCCTTTGTACTTTATAGATAACATTTCTATATATATTATGCGAATCAGCAGTTGAATATTCAACACTGATTCATGGTATAAAAGTTTATATTTCAATTAATCAATTCGTCATATTATTTTTGCATTCTTTGTTCCGGAGGCTCCGGAAGCTTTGTCAGTAGCCAGGCTTTCCTGCCGGACACTCCGAAAGAAGTGATTTCGAAAAAACATCCGTTTCAGAATGTCCGATAGCTCCAGCCGGCTATTACACTCCCACCAGAGTTTCCAGTAACCATCCCCCTGCCGTTTGCTTTCCTTTCCTACATTTCTAAAGTATCATCTTCTCTATTGGCAAGACAAGAATACCCTCAGCACCCAATGATTTTAATTTTCCGATAATCTCCCAGAAATGTTTCTCGGCTATGACAGATTGCAGCGATACCCACTCACTGTTGGCTAAGGGAGTTATCGTTGGACTTTTCATGCCAGGCAATACTTCGATAATCTCGTTCAACTTGTCCTTCGGAGCATTTAACAACACATACTTTTTCCCCTCCGCCAATTGGATTGCTTCAAAACGGAATAACAGTTCATTCAAAATAGCCTGTTTGTCATGCGAAAGTTGCGGACAAGCAATCAGCAAAGCTTCACTCTTCATGACTACTTCAACCTCTTTTAGTTGATTGCTTACCAATGTGCTACCGGAACTTACAATATCAAAAATTGCATCTGCCAACCCGATTCCCGGTGCGATTTCCACCGAGCCAGTAATCATATGCAAATCAGCATGCACTCCTCGCTGATTCAGATACTCTTTCAATATCTCCGGATAAGAAGTTGCAATTGTCTTTCCATTAAACCAGGCTATACCCGGATAATCTTCCTCTTTTGGAATAGCAAGCGAGAGGTGGCATTTACTAAATCCTAATCGCTTCACAAGTAGAGCTTTTGCACCTTTCTCTACATATTCATTTTCACCAACAATGCCAATATCCGCCACGCCATTTGCAACCGATTCTGGAATATCATCATCCCTTAAAAATAATACTTCTACGGGAAAATCCTTTGCCGACAGAAGCAACACTCGTTTTGCTTTGTCTAATTTTATTCCGGTTTCCTCAAGAAGTCTCATTGTTTCCTCGTATAGGCGACCTTTTGACTGTACTGCTATTCGTAACATATTCTTTCGTTTTATTTTTCTTGTTTGTTTACTATCTCATAAAGAAAGCCTACCGAACAAAATATTCGGCAGGCTTTCTTTATCTACTTTTTATCAACCCCATGCATACACCCATGCCCCACCGAACTATAAGCTCAAGTCCCAATGGTAATGATGATACATGCTTTTCATTATGATTAAAAACTTAATTTGTACAGCTGCAAAGTTATAACATTTTTCCAATTGGAAAATAAAGTCTCACAAATTATTGCTGAAATCATAGAATCGACTTGAAAGTTATTCTGTTATTAACCATTCATTGAAGCTAAAAATTCCATATTATCGATGGTTTGTTCTAATCGTTGCTTTACAAACTCCATAGCTTCGACCGAGTTCATATCAGACAGATACTTGCGCAAAATCCACATACGGTTACGTGTAGCTTCATCTTGCAATAAATCGTCACGACGAGTACTCGATGCCATAATATCAACCGCCGGATAAATACGCTTGTTCGAGAGTTTCCGATCTAATTGTAATTCCATATTACCCGTACCTTTAAACTCTTCAAAAATCACGTCATCCATCTTTGAACCGGTCTCAGTCAAGGCTGTTGCCAGAATTGTCAGACTACCACCATGTTCAATATTACGAGCTGCACCAAAGAAACGTTTCGGCTTCTGTAATGCATTTGCGTCAACACCACCAGATAACACCTTACCAGATGCCGGCTGTACCGTATTGTAAGCACGAGCCAAACGCGTAATAGAATCCAGCAAGATTACTACATCATGCCCGCATTCTACCATCCGCTTTGCCTTGTTCAGTACGATTTCAGCTATCTTCACATGACGTTCAGCCGGTTCATCAAACGTAGAAGCAATAACCTCAGCATCTACACTACGTGCCATATCCGTAACTTCTTCCGGACGTTCGTCAATCAACAAAATAATCATGTAAACTTCGGGATGATTAGCTGCTATGGCATTAGCTATATCTTTCAATAAAACCGTCTTACCAGTTTTTGGAGGAGCTACAATCAAACCACGTTGACCTTTACCTATAGGTGAAAATAAATCAACCACACGTACGGCAATATTATCATAAACCTTTGGAGACTTACGTGCCGTTAGCATAAATTTCTCATCAGGAAACAGAGGAGTCAAATGATCAAACGGAACGCGATCACGAACATCTTCAGGCAAACGCCCATTAATCTTATCGACCTTCACCAGTGGGAAATACTTTTCACCTTCTTTCGGCGGACGGATCGATCCTTCCACAACATCACCTGTTTTCAAACCAAACAGCTTGATTTGCGATTGTGAAACATAAATATCATCCGGAGAAGTCAAATAATTATAATCTGATGAGCGCAAAAACCCATAACCATCCTGCATAATTTCCAATACGCCCGAACCAATCAGTATGCCATCAAACTCATA
>CAZOKT010000018.1:7443-18881 GCA_964580505.1 uncultured Parabacteroides sp.
CGATTTGCATTACGCGTGTTATTGTCGTTACTCAAATTAGCATTAGTAGTAGACTGTTGAGATTGTGATTGTTCTCTGTTCTGATTCTGCTGCTGTTTATTTTTCTCTGCTTTCGGGGTTGAAGATGGGAAAGGAAACATTTGATCCAAGACCGATTTAGTATCGCGATGACGAAAAACCAAACGTTTAGGTTCACCTTTATCTGCGGATACTTGTGCAACTTCAGTTTGTGCTTCTGGTTCGACAACCTCTGGTGTTCCTGTTTCACTTACAACATCTTCCTCTGCTATACCATCACTATCTACCACGACTGGGGGAAGGAGCGGTTTTTCTTTTGCCTCTACAAGCTGTGTATTCTGAGTTTCCTCTTCAACTACCAAACTATTTTCTGTTTTTACATTAGGTGTATCTGTCTTTTCTTTCTTCTCTACGCGGGTTCTCTTTTTCTTTCCTGTTTTCACTTCTTCTGGAACAGTAGATTCACTTACAGTCATTTGGGCAGGTTCTTCTTTCTTTTCAGATGCTTTTGTAGTTTTCTTAGCCTTGGCCTTGCGTTCTACTTTCTTTGCTTCTTTTTCTTTCTCTTTTTCTACCTGAATACCGGCAAACGAAATTGCTTGCTCATCTAAGATTCTGTATACCAAATCATCTTTTTTGAGCGATTTTACCTTCTTAATCCCCAACTCTTCAGCTATACTCTGAAGTTCAGGAAGAAGCTTTTCATTTAATTCAAGGATGTTGTATTTCTGCATATTGCATTTTAATAATGTAAACTAATTCTCCATGCATTCCACAATATAATATAATGGACACAAGAATGTAGTCTGTAAATCTTTAATAAATAATATTTGTGTTAAATCATCGAATATCGTTATCTGACTCGACATGCCAGAAACACATTTGTGGAGTAAATGCAGTGCAAATATACGACTTATTTTGGATAAATCACAAGAATACAGTATTTTTTTTCACAATAAGAATTTTATGGGACGTTGAGGTGATGCGATAGCGATTGTCTGAACGTTCTCCAACCAGCCATACAATATCTTTTCCACTACACAGCAACCAAGCCTCTTCTTTCTGTTTTAAAGAATATTTGTGGTCCGAGAAATAATCACTTAACTTTTTCTTGCCTTTCATACCAAAAGGAACAAACCAATCTGCTTCTTTCCAATGCCTTAATATCAAATCGTCTGCCAGCAGTTCATAATCAAAGTAAGCGATATCTTTCGAAGGCTTTAACTGAAATGTTTCCCTTTGCACAACTTGAAGCGATAAAGGTATCGGATGAATTATGAATTGTTCCGTCTTTCGGAAAACATAAACCGTATCTTTTTCTTCTTCCTTTTTATATAAAAGCAGTTTGTCCCGATCTTTTATTACCCGATGCGTAGATGAATAGAAACTCTTCCCTGATTCTCCATCCAATGCTTTAAAGAGAGATGTCGCTACCTGACGTGAAAATCCATAAGGATGTAATAACTCATAAAGAATCGTTTGCGGAGACGGATAGTTCAACAATGCAGAAATTGAAATTATATTCTCTTGCCAAAGTGTTTTTCGTGCATGTTCTATGACAGAGAGATAGATTTCCTCTGCGGCTGATAGATGAGATGCGGAACGAGCCAACGTCCTCCGAACAGAAGGATTCATTTCTTCCAATAAAGGCAATACCCGTAATCGGATAAAATTACGCATATATTCGTCAGAGAGATTCGTACTATCTACTACAAAAGAATATTGTACTTCAGAGAGCCAAGCCAATATCTCCATCCGAGATACGCACAATAAAGGACGAACCACAAAACCATTCTTTGGACGAATTCCGACTAATCCACGGATACCACTTCCCCGCAACAGATTCATAAGCATAGTCTCTATGCTGTCATCTTGATGATGAGCTACGGCAATAGCTTGCGCACTCAGTTGCTTACGCATCTGCTCAAACCATTCATAACGCAAATCACGTGCAGCCATCTCTATGGACAAATGATGTTCAGCTGCATAGGTTTTAGTATCAAAATCCTTCTTGTAAAACGGTACATGCATCTGTTTAGAGAAAGAAGAAGCAAAAGCTTCATCCCTATCCGACTCTTCACTCCGCAGATGAAAATTACAATGCAATGCCACACAAGAATAACCTAATCGCACCAGAATAGCCAACAATGCCACCGAATCGGCACCACCGCTCAATCCTACAAGTACCGGCTCATCCACCGACAATAACTTGTATTTCTCAATATTTGCACGGATCTTGTCCAACATCATCATATTTCTATGTTAACATTCCCTCTTAAATACATTAAGATGCGGACGTTTATCTGAGACTTTCGACGTCATCAATTCTATAAAAACAAGTAAAGACGCCATATACACAGCGTCTCTACTTGTTTTCTAACTTATTCTCCAATTATTCATCAATGCCTGCCAATTCTGGGTCAATCATAATACGACCACAATATTCACAAACAATTATCTTTTTATGCATCTTAATATCCAGTTGTCTCTGAGGCGGAATCTTGTTAAAGCAACCACCACAAGCATCACGTTGGATATAAACAACAGCTAAACCGTTACGAGCACCTTTACGAATACGCTTGAAAGCCATCAGCAAACGGGGTTCAATCTGAGTTTCAACCTTCTTTGCTTTCTCGCGCAAATCCTCTTCGTTCTGTTTTGTTTCGGCAATGATTTGGTCTAATTCCTCTTTCTTCTGAGTCAAATCAGCTTTGCGACCTTCCAAATCCTTTTTCAAGTTCTCAATATCCTTTTTCTTATTGGCAATAGCTTCTGTGAACTCCCGAATCTTCTTTTCTGAAAACTCTACTTCCAACCCTTGAAATTCGATTTCTTTCGACAAGTTATCGTACTCACGGTTATTACGTACATTGTCCAGTTGAGCTTTATATTTTTCAATCAAACCGTTAGATTCAGTGATTTTATGTTTCTGTTCATTAACCGAAGCCTCAAAATTCTTGATATCTAACTGATAGTTCCGCAAACGCGTTTCCAAGCCGGCAATTTCATCTTCCAAGTCTTGCACTTCCAAAGGCAATTCGCCACGAAGGGTTCTAATCTTGTCTATTTCAGTCATAATCTTCTGAAGCTGATACAATGAAGAAAGCTTATCTTCTACTGTATACTCTTTTTCAGCTGATTGTTTTTCTTTAGCCATTCTATAAATATTTTACTGGGTTTGAATTAACATTCGACAAATGTAGGGCAAAGGTAGGGATTTTTTTTGATATCACCGAATAAAAGATTTCTTTTGTACATACTTCCGATTCGTAATGTCCTATAACAGCCAGTAGAATCTGGTCTTCCACGTCATAAAAGTCATTATACTTTGCTTCCCCCGTGATAAAGACATTTGCTCCGTAATTAATCGCATCCTGAATTAAAAACGCCCCGCTTCCACCGCACAAAGCTACTTCTCGAATTGGCCGACCCGTCAATGCGGAATGCTTCACGCAACCTACATGAAATAAATCTTTTATCCGCTGCAAGAAAAATATCTCATCTTCCTCTTCGGGCAACTCTCCTACTACGCCAGAACCAGCTTGTTCCCAGGTATTCACCAAAGGATAAAAGTCATACGCCGGTTCTTCATAAGGATGGACAGATAATAACGCCCTCAATACTGTGGCCTGACGAAAAGCTGGTAGTATCGTTTCAATACGCACCTCAGGTTCGTGATGCAACTTGCCTATCTCTCCGCAAAAAGGATGGCAACCTTCATTGGCACGGAATGTTCCTTTGCCGTGAAGATTGAAGCTGGAAGAATCATAGTTGCCTATACACCCTGTCCCGGCATTAAACAGGGTTGTTCGAACTAAATCAGCATAAGCCTCCGGAACAAAGGTTACCAACTTGAGCAATGCCTGTTTCTGCGGACTTAATATTCGTACATTTTGCAAGCCGATTAGCTCAGCCAGTTTGAAATTGACTCCACCACGGGCATTGTCCATATTTGTATGCGCTGCATAGATAACCACATCATATTTACAAGCTTTCATCAGGCATCGCTCAATATAACTTTTTCCTGTCAGCGATTTGAAAGGCTTGAAAGCAAGCGGATGATGGGAAATAATCAGATTACAGTTTAGTTCCAATGCCTCGTCGAGAACTTCTTCCGTGACATCCAAGCAAAGCAATGCACCTTTCGCCTCCCGATTGACATCGCCCACTTGCACACCGGCATTGTCAAAACTCTCTTGCAAAGGCAGCGGAGCGTACTCTTCTATTTCCTTTATAATATCTTTTATCTTGAGCATATTTATTATGCTATTATGAAAATGCCCTAATATGCATTTTACATTTTTACCTCGACCTTCAGGCACAATTCATCCAACTGAACATCGTCGATAGCAGACGGTGCATCAATCATGACATCGCGACCAGAGTTGTTCTTCGGGAAGGCAATGCAATCGCGAATCGAATCCAATCCGGCGAACAAGGATACCCAGCGATCTAATCCATATGCTAATCCTCCGTGAGGCGGCGCACCATATTTGAAGGCATTCATCAGAAAGCCAAACTGCTCTTGCGCACGTTTTTCCGTAAAGCCTAACAGTTTGAACATTTTATCCTGCAATTGGCTATCGTGGATACGAATGGAACCTCCTCCTACTTCCACACCATTGATTACCATATCATAGGCATTGGCACGTACAGCACCTGGATTTGTATCTAACAATGGGATATCCTCCGGTTTCGGCGACGTAAACGGGTGATGCATAGCATAGAAGCGCTTGTCTTCTTCGTTCCATTCAAAGAGTGGAAAATCGACTATCCATAGGCACACGAACTTATTCTTGTCCCGCAGGCCTAACTGCTCAGCTACTTCCAGGCGGAGTTCGCTCAATTGTTTGCGCGTCCTCATTACATCATCGCCTGACAGAATCAGAATCAAGTCGCCCGGTTTTGCATTAAACGCGGCTTTCATCTTCTGAAGTACCTCTTGTGAATAAAATTTATCGACGCTCGATTTCACGTTTCCGTCTGCCTCTACACGAGCATAGACCATCCCCTTTGCACCAATCTGCGGACGCTTAACGAACTCAGTCAACGCATCAAGCTGCTTGCGCGTGTAGTGCGCTGCTCCTTCCGCACAGATACCGCCGATATATTTTGCATTATCGAATACCAAGAACCCGTGTCCCTGCATAATATCCATCAATTCGACAAACTTCATTCCGAAACGCAAGTCCGGTTTATCACTACCGTAATATTTCATCGCATCATGCCATGTCATACGCAAGAACGGCTCTTTCATCTCTATACCACGGATGGTTTTAAACAGATGTTTCGCCATACCCTCAAACGTCTGAATAACATCATCCTGCTCTACAAAGCTCATTTCGCAATCGATTTGCGTAAACTCAGGCTGGCGATCGGCACGCAAGTCTTCATCACGAAAGCATTTTACGATTTGGAAATAACGATCGAAGCCGGAGACCATCAAAAGCTGTTTGAAAGTTTGCGGTGATTGCGGTAAAGCATAGAACTGTCCCGGATTCATGCGCGAAGGAACTACAAAGTCGCGTGCACCTTCCGGAGTCGACTTTATCAACACTGGAGTTTCTACCTCAAGGAAGCCCTCTTTGTCTAAATAACTGCGTACTTCGAATGCCATTTTGTGCCGAAGTTCCAGATTCTTCCGGATACACGAACGGCGTAAATCCAAATAACGGTATTTCATACGTAAGTCGTCGCCTCCATCCGTTTCGTCTTCAATTGTGAACGGAGGTGTTGCTGCCGTATTCAGAACGGTTAACTTTGACACAATAAGCTCGATATCACCCGTTGGCAAGTGCAAATTCTTGCTGGAACGCTCACGCACCGTTCCGGTAACCTGAATCACATATTCACGCCCCAGTTTGTTTGCCTGCTCGCATAATGCAGCGTCTATCTCCTGATTAAATACCAATTGCGTGATACCATAGCGGTCGCGAATATCTACAAAAGTCATACCGCCCATCTTACGGCTTCTCTGCACCCATCCGGCCAACGTTACCACCAATCCTTCGTCGGCCAAGCGCAAATCGCCACATGTTCTTGTTCTGTACATATTGTATTTCTTTTTCTTATAGAATTCTTCTATCGTCCTTACTGTTGTTTATCAGGTTGTAGGATGCGCAAAGATAATATTTATATGAACAATTACCAATTTTGTTTGGACTTTAAATGGACAGAAAAAGCATGGACATAATGTGGTATATTAGAAAAAGCATATTATATTTGTAACGTCAATCAAACAAGTCAGTATGTCATTAAAACGTTTTGGAGTTTCACTTGAAGAAGAACTGCTGGAATCGCTTGACCGATACGTCTTAGTGAACGGATTTCCGAACCGCTCGCAAGCTATCCGATTTCTGATAGAGAAGAACGTAGCCGAAACAAAGTGGCAATGCAACCATATCGTCGCAGGAACCATTATCCTGATGTATGACCAGCGGAGAAGGGAAATCACCGCAAAAATATCCCAGATACAGCAAGAGTTTCAGGATGTCATCCTCTCTTCATCCCAATATTACATCAATAAGAACTTTTGTCTGCATATCGCTACGGTTATGGGAGAAGCATACCGGCTTACTGAGTTATCGGACAGATTGACTACAATTAAAGGCATCAAACACGGAAAATTGGTGATGAGCCGTGCGGATTAGGTCTTATTTTTTTACTGCTTTAGTAACACGTTCATTTAAATTAGTAACACCATAACAAAGAAAAAGACAAATGAAAAGAACCGTATGGATGATATCAGGATTGCTGGCCGCTGTTATAGCGAAGGCGGAAGAACCTCTTGAAGTAGATAGCATTATCCAACTGAACAGTGTGGTTGTATCGGCTAATAAGATAGAAGTGAATCGAAATAGTGTACCACTCACGATATCGATAATCAACCAACAACAAATCGAGAACAGTAGCGAGTCTGCCCTACTTCCTGTCCTATCTGAACACGTCCCGGGCTTATTTGTAACCGAGAAAGGCATCACGGGATTCGGCGTTTCAACCGGGGCTGCCGGAACGATTAACATACGTGGAGTCGGAAGCGGAAACAAAGTGCTCGTTCTTTTTGACGGGCAGCCGCAATGGGCTGGTTTGTTTGGACACTCATTGCCGGATACATACGTTGCATCAGACGTGGAAAAGGTAGAAGTAATACGCGGTCCAGGTTCCTTGCTTTACGGCTCAAATGCCATGGGAGGTGTAATCAATATCATTACCCGCCGACATCATCAAACCGGAAGGCGGACACAAGCTCGCGTGATGTACGGTTCCTATAATACGCAGAAGTACATGGTTAACAACGGATATAATGTAGGTAAATTCAGCAGTTTCATATCTATCAACCATGATAGGACAGACGGACATCGGGAAAACTCCGACTTTTGGATTACAAACGGATTCCTGAATTTAGGGTATCATTTCAACGATACCTATAAACTGACTGGCGATGTGAGCTTGGCCAAATATAAGTTCCAGAATCCGGGTGAAACCTTCAATCCGATATTCGACAACAAGATGGACATTCTTCGCGGAACCACTTCGCTTGCCTTAGAGAATAATTATGGTAAAATAAGCGGCGCTATCCGGCTTTTCTACAATTGGGGTAATCATAAGATAAACGATGGTTACTACACCGATGAAGAGCCCTTGGACTATCTTTTCCGTTCGACAGATCATAACTACGGCATCCTCTTTTATGAATCTTTCCGCCTGTTCAAAGGGAATACGTTTACAGTTGGCATCGACTATAAGAATTGGGGTGGACATGCATGGAATGATAACAACGACGGAAGCAAAGAGGAAATAATAGACAAGTCGGTAAATGAAACCGCTGCCTATATCATTATGCAACAGGACTTCTTTGAGAAGTTAAGCGTGAACGCCGGAATCCGTTACGAGCATAACAGCATATTTGGCGGAGAATGGGTTCCGCAAGCAGGCCTGACCTACCGTCCTTTCGAGGGCAACGTATGGAAAGCATCCGTATCCAAAGGGTTCCGTAGTCCGAATATCCGTGAGCTCTATATGTTCCGCCCTGCCAATCCTGATCTGAAGCCGGAAAGCATGATAAATTATGAAGTCTCGGTGGGGCAAACTTTTTGGGATAATCGTATCAATGCAGAACTCTCTCTTTTCTATATCGACGGAAAGGATATGATTCGCACGGCACAAATTGATGGTCGCCCCCTAAACGTTAATTCCGGAGCATTTACCAACAAAGGTTTCGAGGCAGAGGTGAACTATCAAATCCTGAATAATCTTACGTTCAATACCAATTACAGTTTCCTGCATCAGAGCGACCCCATAGCCGGTGCACCTAAGCATAAGTTTTATGCCGGTGCGACGTACATGCCCGGACGCTTCAGCTTTAACGTGGCGGTGCAATCCATCTTCGATTTATATACCGACGAAGATTGCACGCAGCTCGAAGATTATACCCTTTTGAATGCCAAAGTGGCTTATTATATCGGAGAGAGCCGGGATAAGGGCGTAAACTTTTTTATAAAGGGTGAGAACCTTACGGCTACACGCTACCAGATAAACGATGGCTTCCCCATGCCCAAAGCGACCGTAATGGGCGGAATAGATATTACTTTTTAGAAACTGGCCTCATTCGTTCGTGTGAAGTCGTTTCATTAGGATATATGAACCAGCTTCATACGGTCGAGTGAAGTCGCCATTTCCTTCGGAGAATCGTTTTTCATTAAGGAATTACTTAAAAATAATTGTATATTTGCTTGATGAAAAAAGTATAATAGTGTAATTATTGATATGGAAAACAGAATTTGTAAGTTATTGGGCATTCAGTATCCGATTATTCAGGGCGGAATGGTATGGTGCAGCGGGTGGCGTCTTGCCTCTGCCGTAAGTAATGCCGGTGGTTTGGGATTGCTGGGAGCCGGTTCGATGCATCCGGAGGTCTTGCGCGAGCACATCCGGAAGTGTAAGGAGGCGACAGACAAACCTTTCGGGGTGAATGTACCGTTGATGTATCCGGAGATAGAGCAAGTGATGGCTATCCTGGCAGAAGAGCAGGTGAAGATTGTGTTTACCTCAGCCGGAAACCCGAAGACATGGACGCAACACCTCAAAGAACAAGGGATGACGGTGGTACATGTGGTGAGTAGCTCGAAATTTGCCAAGAAATGTGAGGAGGCGGGTGTAGATGCTATCGTGGCGGAAGGTTTTGAAGCGGGAGGACATAACGGACGCGAAGAAACTACCACGATGTGTCTGATTCCACATGTGCGGCGGGTTACTCAGCTGCCACTCATTGCAGCGGGAGGAATCGGTACCGGAGCCAGTATCTTGGCAGCGATGGCTTTAGGTGCAGAAGGCGTCCAGATTGGGACACGCTTTGCTCTGACGGTTGAAAGTTCTGCACATGAAGCGTTTAAGCAACTTTGTCTCTCACTGAACGAAGGCGACACGAAGCTCTTGCTGAAGAAGGTTTCTCCGACACGCTTGGTGAAGGGGACGTTCACTTCGCAAGTCGAGGAGGCAGAAGCCCGTGGTGCCTCAGTGGAGGAGTTGCGCGAAATCTTAGGAAAGGGACGAGCAAAGAAAGGAATCTTCGAGGGGAATTTAGAAGAAGGTGAGCTGGAAATCGGACAAATCGCCTCTTATTTTCGGGAAGAGCTCTCGGTAGCGGAAGTCATGCAGGATTTGGTTTCCGACTTCCATGCGGCATTGCAGCGTTTGAACAGTATGAATCCATTTTAAAAACAGAGAGTCTTATGGCCGTAAAATCATATATCAAAGCAAATCAGGAGCGTTTCTTGGAGGAACTTTTCTCGTTGATTCGTATTCCGTCGATAAGTGCGGAGGAAAAGCATAAGCCGGACATGCTTGTATGTGCGCAGCGTTGGGCGGAACTCTTGCGGGCTTCCGGTGCAGATAAGGCAGAGATAATGCCCACGCAAGGGAATCCCATCGTCTATGCCGAGAAGCTGATAGATGCCGAAGCTCCTACGGTGTTGGTTTATGCACATTACGACGTGATGCCTGCCGAACCACTCGAACTCTGGAAGAGCAACCCTTTCGAGCCGGAGATTCGCGACGGAAGAATCTACGCACGGGGTGCAGACGACGATAAAGGGCAAAGCATGATGCAGGTAAAGGGCTTCGAGACGGCTTTGCGGGAGAATCTTCTACGCTGCAATGTAAAATTCATCTTCGAAGGAGAAGAAGAGATAGGCTCGCCCAGCTTGGAGACTTTCTGCCGGGAGCACAAGGAGTTGTTGCACGCGGACGTTATTTTAGTTTCGGATACAAGCATGGTGAGCGCGGAAACGCCTTCACTCACTACGGGTCTTCGCGGATTGGCTTATTGGGAAATCGAAGTGACAGGACCGAACCGCGACTTGCATTCCGGACATTTCGGCGGTGCGGTGGCAAACCCCATCAATATTCTGTGTAAGCTGATTGCCGATATTACCGACGCAACAGGGCGTATCACTATCCCCGGTTTCTATGACGACGTGGAGGCTCTTTCCGCCGAAGAGCGGAACATGATTGCACAAGTACCTTTCAACGAAGAGAACTATAAGCAGGCCATCGGTGTCAATGCGCTTTTCGGCGAGGAGGGTTACTCTACATTGGAGCGCAACAGTTGTCGCCCCTCGTTCGATGTTTGCGGCATCTGGGGAGGTTATACGGGAGAAGGGAGCAAAACGGTTCTGCCGGCCAAAGCTTTTGCGAAGGTATCCTGCCGCTTGGTTCCGCATCAGAACCATGAAACCATCTCGCGCCTCTTCATCGACTATATAAATAAGGTAGCACCAGCGTATGTACAGGTAAAGGTAACGCCGAAACATGGCGGCGAGGGTTACGTTTGCCCCATCACGCTTCCGGCATACCAAGCAGCCGAAAAGGCTGTGGGCATCGCTTTCGGGAAACGTCCGCTTGCTGTCCGTCGCGGAGGAAGCATCCCTATAATCTCTACATTTGAGCAGGTATTGGGAATCAAGACGATTCTGATGGGCTTCGGCTTGGAACAGAATGCTATCCATTCGCCCAACGAAAGTTGCCGCCTCGATTACTTCTTCCGAGGCATCGAAGCCGTTGCCGAGTTCTATCGCGCCTTTCCGAAGCAGTAGTAACATATTACAGATAGAATTAATCTGGGGTATAAAGAAGTTACAGATAATGCTTCTTTGTATCCCAGAATCGTATAACAAATATTTAGAATATGATGAAATCATATATATTATTCTCTCTCTTAGTATTATTCGTAGTAAGGAAAAGGTCTCGCATGTTGAGAATATAATAGTAAAATCTGGAAACGTATATTAACGTGAGTTCGACATAAGATGTAAATTATTTCTCTGAGAGATAGGTACATAGCAATAAAAACATTATTGTATGGCGAATGATTTTTGCGAGAAACAACCCTTAAAATTTCAGCGTGCATGAAGCGGTAAGTT
>CAZOKT010000019.1:0-6954 GCA_964580505.1 uncultured Parabacteroides sp.
TTATGAATTGGGCAACTTCAGATATTCTTTTCATGGAACAGTCATCGGTATAACAAAAGTGGAACAGTAAATTGCCAAGGGAACAAGCATCCCCACATCCAAACAAGGTTTGGAAAGAAAAATCAGAGCGACAATTTTTGCATCGTTATCCAAATAGAAGTGGTTGCCATGCCAACCGCTTCTATTTCACTTGTGCCTCTTTGTATGCTTTACGGTTATTCTACTTCCGTATGGACTCCATATAATCAATAAATGCTCGATTTACGGCTTTAACGCCGCCAGCCGTAGGATAATCGCCACTAAAATACCAATCGCCTGCATGTTCAGGACAAACCTTATGCAAGTCTTCCAGCTTCTGATAAACCATCTCTACTTTTGCTTGAGTTTCGGCAGGAGTAAGTAATTGAACAATCTTATCTGAAATTTCTTCGTCCGTGAAAGGTGCATAAATTTCTTTTACATAGTTAATCATCTGTTCTTTTGAGGATCCAAGCTGTGCTTTCGACTTCCGGAACACATCCTCTATGACTGAAGTCATGCCCCGTTCTTCCAGCAAAGCCATTGCCGCCTTAAAGGCAATGAATTGCTCCATACTTGCCATATCTATGCCATAATAATCCGGATAACGTACCTGAGGCGATGAAGATACAATTATAATTTTCTTCGGATGAAGACGGTCGAGGATACTGATAATACTCTGCTTCAAGGTCGTACCCCGTACAATGCTATCATCAATGATTACTAAGTTGTCCTTATAAGGGATCAGACTACCATAAGTAATATCATACACATGCGCAGCCAAATCATTTCGTGTATTTCCTTCAGCAATGAAGGTACGCAATTTAATATCTTTAATAGCAACTTTCTCGAAACGGATACGACGGGAAAGAATACGCTTCAATTCCGTACGGTCAAGTTTATCGCCTAAAGTCTCGATAAGTTGTATCTTCTGCCGATTCAAATAGTTTTCAAAACCCTCCAGCATTCCGTAGAATGCTACCTCAGCTGTATTCGGGATGAAAGAGAACACTGTGTTTTCCAGCTCATTTCCAATCTTTTTTAGTATAGGATTCACCAACATTTCACCTAAATGTTTCCGCTCGCGATAAATATCCACATCACTACCTCGGCTAAAATAGATACGCTCGAATGAACAAGCTTTCTTTTTTAACGGAGCATTAATTTGCTCCAAGTGCATATCACCTTTCTTGTTCATTAGAACAGCTTGTCCGGGTTGAAGCTCATGGATACTATCAGCCGATACATTCAGTACGGTTTGAATCACAGGACGTTCGGATGCAACAACCATAATCTCCTCATCTTTATACCAGAAACCGGTACGAATGCCCCACGGATCACGCACAGCAAATGACTCTCCGCTACCAGTCAATCCACATATCACGTAGCCACCATCCCACGAAGGTGAAGATGATTTCAGGACATTAGTCAAATCTATGCGTTCCTCAATGGCACATGTAATATCCATGCCTTCCAGTCCTTCTTCCTTACATAAATTATATAAGCGTTCTACCTCGCGGTCTAATCTATGTCCCACTTGTTCCAACATGATATAAGTATCGGCGTATTTACGCGGATGTTGCCCATGAAACGTTATATCTGCAAAGATTTCATCCACGTTTGTAAGATTGAAATTTCCGCATAATGCCAAGTTCTTTGCCCGCCAGTTATTCCGTCTTAGGAAAGGATGCACATACGAGATGCCGCTCTTGCCTGTAGTAGAGTAACGCAAATGCCCCATATATAATTCTCCGGCAAAAGGAAGGCATTGCTCAGCATACACAGCATCGTGCAATTGCTCAGGTGTCAAATCTTTGAATTGTGCCTGGACAGACGAAAATATCTCTGTAATCGCTCCGGAGCCTAAACCTCTTTCACGGAACATGTACTCTTCACCGGGATTGGCTTGCAGCTTCACGCAAGCAAGTCCCGCTGCTTCCTGTCCTCTATTGTGTTGCTTCTCCATCAGCAGATAGAGCTTATTTAGCCCATACATCCATGTGCCATACTTCTTTTCGTAGTAAGTCAACGGCTTTAACAGGCGAATCATAGCCACACCACATTCATGCTTTAATGGTTCCATATTTAAATTGTGTATTGTTCTATCTCATGTTTACAGTACAAAATAACAACTTTCTAGCCTTTCTACCTAATACAGGATTGTTAAAATACTTTTTTTCTCCTATTATAACAATATGTAATATTATGATGAAAAACAATTATATTCTATCACGAGTACAACTATAAATAGTATCAAATATAAATGCATTTGTGTTTTTGATTTATTTTCTATTCAATCCAAACCTGCATATTCTTTGATTTATGAAAGCAAACACCTACTTTTGCAATCAAAGTGAAAAATATTCATACAAATAAACAATAAAAAGAAAGTAAATACCTATGATAAAGGGTGTTTTTATCACAGAAAAAGAACAACAATGCAGACAGGGACTCTATAATGCAGCGTACGAACACGATGCTTGTGGAGTAGGTATGATTGTTAATATACACGGGAACAAATCGCATGAATTGGTTGATGCGGCCTTGAAAGTGTTGGAAAATATGAAACATCGTGGTGCCGAAGGTGCAGATAACAAGACCGGAGACGGGGCAGGCATCATGTTGCAAATACCGCATGAATTTATTCTGCTTCAAGGTATTCCTGTCCCTGAGAAGGGAAAGTATGGCACGGGATTGATATTCCTCCCTAAAGATGAACGCAAACAAGCCGAGATACTTCGAATTATGATTGAAGAAATCGAACGCGAAGGTCTCACCCTTATGCACCTGCGCTCCGTCCCGGTAAACTCTTCCATTTTAGGAAAAAGTGCACTTGAAACGGAACCCGACATAAAGCAGGTATTTATCACAGGTGTTTCTCAGGTCGAAAACTTGGAACGGACACTTTATATTATTCGCAAGAAGATAGAGAAACGCATTGCGGACAAAGACTTTTATATTGTTTCACTTTCCAGCAAGAACATTATATATAAAGGTATGCTTTCTTCTGTGCAAGTTCGTGAATATTTCTGCGACTTGACTCAGCCTTACTTTACCAGTGGATTGGCTATTGTGCATTCACGTTTTAGCACGAATACATTCCCTACATGGAGCTTGGCGCAACCTTTCCGCCTCTTGGCGCACAATGGGGAAATCAATACGATACGAGGAAATCGGGGGTGGATGGAAGCTCGCGAGAGCGTCCTCTCTACACCGCTATTAGGTAATGTAAAGGATATACGTCCTATCCTGCAACCCAATATGAGCGATAGTGCTTCGCTGGATAATGTATTGGAGTTCTTCGTTATGTCTGGCTTGAGTTTACCTCATGCAATGGCAATGCTTGTGCCGGAATCTTTCAACGACAAGAACCCTATTAGCGAGGATTTAAAGGCATTCTATGAATATCATTCAATATTGATGGAACCGTGGGATGGACCTGCTGCACTTTTGTTTAGTGATGGACGGTATGCAGGAGGAATGCTTGATCGAAATGGGTTGCGTCCTGCGCGCTATCTCATCACCAAGAATGATATGATGGTTGTGGCAAGCGAAGCTGGTGTTATCAATTTCGAGCCGGAGACCATCAAAGAGAAAGGTCGTTTACAACCGGGTAAGATTCTTTTAGTAGATACACAAGAAGGATGTATCTATTATGATACGCAATTAAAAGAGCAGTTGGCTTCGGCAAAGCCTTATCGTCAGTGGCTCTCGGCCAACCGCATCGAACTGGACACCTTGAAAAGTGGGCGTAAGGTGGAAAATGCCGTAGCCGATTATAATCGGAAGTTGCGTGCTTTCGGATTCTCTCGCGAGGATATTGAGCGTACGATTACTCCTATGTGTACAAAGGGGAGTGAACCGGTCGCTTCGATGGGAAATGATACGCCGTTGGCCGTATTGTCTGACGAGCCCCAATCTCTCTTCAGCTATTTCCGTCAGCAGTTTGCACAAGTTACCAACCCGCCGATAGACCCTATCCGTGAAGAATTAGTCATGTCGCTTACGGAATATATCGGTGCAGTGGGCAGTAACATCTTATTGCCAGACGAGAGCCATTGTAAGATGGTTCGTTTGCCTCATCCTATCCTAACGAATACGCGATTGGATATTCTGTGCAATATCCGTTACAAAGGATTCAAGACGGTTAAACTTCCCATGTTGTTTGAGGTGAAGCGAGGCAAAGCCGGATTGCAAGAGGCCATTGCCACTCTTTGCAAACGGGCGGAAGAGTCTGTTACGGAAGGAGTGAATTACATTATCCTATCCGACCGAGATATGGATGCGGATCATGCGGCTGTGCCTTCCTTATTGGCAGTCAGTGCAGTACACCATCATCTGATAGCTGTGCAAAAGCGCGTACAAACGGCTTTGATAGTAGAGAGCGGTGAGATTCGAGAAGTGATGCATGCCGCATTGTTGTTGGGATACGGAGCCAGCGCTATCAATCCTTATATGGCATTTGCCGTCTTGGATGATTTGGTGAAGCATGGCGTAGTGCAAATGAACTATGAAACGGCAGAGAAGAACTATATCAAGGCGATATGCAAAGGCTTGTACAAGATAATGAGCAAAATGGGTATCAGCACCATCCGGTCATACCGCGGGGCGAAAATATTCGAAGCGGTCGGTTTGTCGGAAGAGCTCTTAAAGAACTACTTCGGTACCCCAGATTCTTCAATAGGGGGAATAGGACTCAAGGAGATAGCTCAAGATTATATGGCTTTCCATGCAGCCGGATATGTACCTGATGAGGTAGATGCGTTGCTTCCTTATATTGGGCAGTTCTCTTATCGTAAAGATGGAGAGAAGCATGCTTGGAATCCGGAGACCATCAGTACTCTTCAACTTGCAACGCGTCTCGGAAGCTATACGAAGTTTAAGGAGTTTACCGCTAAGGTGGACCAGAAAGAGAAGCCTATCTTCTTGCGCGACTTCTTCTGTTTCAAGAAGAACCCTATTCCTATAGATAAGGTAGAGCCGGTAGAGAACATCGTGAAGCACTTTGTTACGGGAGCAATTTCATTTGGCGCTATTAGTAAGGAGGCACATGAGGCACTGGCTTTGGCAATGAATAAGCTGGGCGCACGGAGCAATACCGGTGAAGGGGGTGAAGACGCTATTCGGTTCCATGAGGCAGTCGATGGCATATCGTTGTGTAGCAAGACAAAACAGGTTGCATCAGGCCGGTTCGGGGTTACTACGGAATACTTGGTAAATGCGGAAGAGATTCAGATAAAAGTGGCTCAGGGAGCAAAACCCGGAGAAGGCGGTCAGTTGCCGGGCTTTAAAGTAAATGAGATTATCGCTCGTACACGCCACTCCATTCCGGGAATATCCTTGATTTCTCCGCCTCCTCATCACGATATTTATTCCATTGAGGATTTGGCACAGTTGATATTTGACCTGAAAAATGTCAATCCGAAGGCAAGTATCAGTGTCAAGTTGGTGGCAGAGAGCGGTGTGGGAACTATTGCGGCGGGTGTTGCAAAGGCTAAGGCAGACCTCATTGTTATCTCCGGTGCGGAAGGAGGAACAGGAGCTTCTCCGGCTTCGTCTGTGCAGTATGCAGGTATCTCGCCGGAGATAGGGTTGAGCGAGACGCAACAGACGCTCGTGTTGAATGGTCTTCGCGGACAGGTTCGGTTGCAGACTGACGGTCAGTTGAAGAGCGGTAGAGATGTCATTTGCATGGCGTTACTCGGTGCGGAGGAATTTGCTTTTGGTACGGCGGCGCTGATTGTGTTAGGCTGTGTGATGATGCGTAAGTGTCATGCGAACACGTGCCCTGTGGGCGTTGCGACACAAGACCCCGCTTTACGTGAGCATTTTCGCGGACACTATACTTATGTGGTCAACTACTTCCGCTTCTTGGCACAAGAAGTAAGAGAGTATCTGGCAGAAATGGGATATACCAAGCTGGAGGATATTGTCGGACGGACAGACCTGATTGAGATAGCTCCGGCTCCACTCGGTAGCAAAGCTGCCAAGCTCGACTTCGGTAAGATATTATATAAGGTAGAAAACGGTTCGCCGCTCCATAATGTATCGGCACAGAAGCACGAAATAGATAAGGTGATGGATGTCAATATGCTTGCTGCATGCCGGGAAGCGCTGGAGCATAAGAAGGAAGTTTCTTTGGAGCATGCCATCGCGAATACGAACCGTTCGGCAGGTGCGATGCTCTCGGGTGTGGTGGCTATGCGTTATGGAAACGCAGGACTGCCCGACCAGACCATCAATGTCAAGTTCAAAGGCTCTGCGGGACAGAGTTTCGGGGCGTTCCTTGCTCATGGCATTACCTTCAAGCTGGAGGGCGAAGCGAACGATTATCTGGGTAAAGGGCTGAGTGGTGGTCGTATCTCCGTACAGCCTTCGGTGCGCAGTGATTTTGTCGCAGAGGAAAACACCATCGTGGGTAATACGTTGCTCTATGGTGCTACGAGCGGTGAGGTGTATATCAATGGCAAGGCCGGAGAGCGTTTCGCGGTGCGTAACTCAGGAGCTATTGCGGTAGTAGAAGGAGTAGGCGACCACTGTTGCGAATACATGACTGGCGGACGGGTTGTCGTATTGGGCGAGACCGGTCGCAACTTCGCGGCGGGAATGAGCGGCGGCGTGGCTTATGTGTGGGATAAGCTCCATAACTTCGACTATTTCTGCAACATGGAGATGGTGGAACTCTCGCTCTTGGAAGATGCTTCGTCCCGAAAAGAGCTGCACGAACTGATTCGCAAGCATTATTTATATACAGGCTCGGAGCTGGCTCGGCGTATGCTGGACGACTGGAACCGTTATGTCGATGAGTTTATACAAGTTACCCCGATAGAATACAAGAAGGTACTTGCAGAGGAACAGATGCGCAAGCTCCAGCAGAAAATTGCAGAAGTACAGAGGGATTACTAAAAATTAAGGCGATAAAATAAGTTCAGAGTG
>CAZOKT010000019.1:7054-18496 GCA_964580505.1 uncultured Parabacteroides sp.
TGAACGGAATAGGGTGGGAGAGTCCCGCCTGAAAAGAATGATGGAATTTATAAAATAAGAAACTTTTAAACGATAATATATGGGAAATCCAAAAGCATTCTTAAGCGTACCGAGACAAGAGGCCGGCTATCGGCCGGTGCATGATCGCGTAGCTGATTTTGGAGAGGTAGAACAGACGCTGAATGCGAGCGAAAGGAAACTACAAGCTTCACGTTGTATGGATTGTGGCGTCCCCTTCTGCCATTGGGCGTGCCCGTTGGGAAATCGTCCGCCTGAGTTTCAGGATGCGCTTTGTAAAGGCAATTGGTTGGAAGCGTATGAAATACTTAGCCAGACGAATGACTTCCCGGAGTTTACGGGTCGTGTTTGCCCTGCACTGTGTGAGAAAAGTTGTGTGCTGAAACTAGCGATGGATGCACCTGTAACGATTCGGGAAGACGAAGCGGCTATTATCGAGGCCGCTTTCCGCGAAGGCTATATCCGTCCGAAGCAATATAAACGGAATGGAAAACGGGTAGCGGTAGTAGGTTCCGGTCCGGCAGGACTGGCGGCAGCAAACCAGCTGAACCGGCGTGGCTATGAGGTAACGGTTTTTGAACGGGATGAGTATATCGGCGGATTGCTGCGCTATGGCATTCCCAACTTTAAACTGCACAAACCTATCATCGACCGACGCCTGCGCATCATGGAGGCCGAAGGGGTTATCTTTAAAGTGAATACTCCTATCGACCTGACGCACCTGCCCGAAGGATTCGATGCATATTGTATTTGTACAGGGACACCTACCGCGCGAGACCTTCAGATACCGGGACGGGATTTGAACGGCATCCACTTCGCCATGGAGATGCTGGCACAGCAGAACCGTGTGCTGGCAGGACAAGAGATAAAGAAAGGACGCATCACCGCGCAGGGCAAGCACGTCGTAGTTATAGGTGGCGGCGATACCGGCAGCGACTGCATTGGTACGAGCAATCGGCAAGGCGCACTGAGCGTTACGCAGATAGAAATCATGCCTAAACCTCCGGTGGGTGACAATCCTGCTACACCGTGGCCACAATACCCTATCGTCCTGAAGACGAGCAGCAGTCACGAAGAGGGATGTGTACGTCGATGGAGCCTGTCTTCCAACAAGTTCATAGGTAAGAACGGACGGGTATGTGGAGTGGAAGTAGAGGAAGTACGCTGGATACCGGCGAAGGATGGCGGCAGACCGACAATGGAACTGACCGGACGCAAAGAGATACTCAAAGCCGATTTGGTATTGCTTGCCATGGGCTTTCTGAAAGCAGAGCTTCCCGCCTTACCTGAGAATGCCTTCGTCGCCGGAGATGCGGCAACCGGAGCCAGCCTCGTGGTGAAATGTATTGCCGGCGGACGAAAAGCGGCAGAGAATATAGACCAGTATTTAAAGAAGAATTAAAATATAAAAGAAATAACATTAATAGAATAAGAAACTAATCATGTGCGGAATAGCAGCAATTTTTAATATAAAAGAGCAGACGCCGACCTTGCGAAGCAAGGCTTTGGAGATGGCAAAGAGGATTCGTCATCGCGGACCAGATTGGAGTGGTATCTATTGCGGAGGCTCAGCCATACTCGTCCATGAGAGGCTCTCTATCGTAGACCCGCAAAGTGGCGGGCAGCCTCTCTATTCACCCGACCGAAAGCAGATACTTGCTGTAAACGGCGAAATATACAATCATCAGGATATTCGTAAGCGTTATCAAGGCCGATACCCTTTTCAGACCGGAAGCGATTGCGAGGTGATACTTGCCTTGTACCAAGACAAAGGCATCGACTTTCTCGAAGAGTTAAACGGAATTTTTGCCTTTGCACTGTATGACGAAGAGCGGGATGAGTTCCTGATTGCACGTGACCCGATAGGAGTTATTCCCTTATATATCGGGTACGATGCGGACGGAAAGGTTTATTGTGCCAGCGAACTAAAGGCGCTTGAGGGTTTCTGCGAACGTTATGAACCGTTCCTGCCGGGCTATTACTATTCGAGTCGTGAGGGAAAGATGGTACGATGGTATAAACGAGACTGGATGGAGAGCTTGCCTCAGACACAGGAAACAGAAGAGGAAGCTTGCAAGCAGCTGAGAGAGACACTTGAAGCAGCCGTACGCAGACAGCTGATGAGTGATGTGCCCTACGGCGTGTTGCTCTCCGGCGGATTGGACAGTTCGGTCATCTCGGCCATCGCGAAGAAGTATGCGTCGCGGCGTGTAGAAAGCAATGGCAAGCAAGAAGCATGGTGGCCGCAGCTTCACTCGTTCGCTATCGGACTGAAAGGTGCACCCGACTTGGCTAAAGCACGCGAAGTGGCAGATTTCATCGGGACAGTTCACCATGAGATTAACTATACGATACAAGAAGGTATGGATGCCATACGTGATGTAATCTATTATATTGAGACGTATGATGTTACGACAGTTCGTGCCTCTACGCCGATGTATCTGCTTGCCCGTGTGATTAAGAGCATGGGTATCAAGATGGTCTTGAGCGGAGAAGGCGCCGACGAAATATTCGGAGGTTACCTTTACTTCCACAAAGCTCCGGATGCGAAGGCTTTCCATGAGGAAACCGTGCGTAAACTATCCAAACTTCATCAGTACGACTGCTTGCGGGCAAACAAATCGCTTGCAGCGTGGGGCGTGGAGGGACGTGTGCCTTTTTTGGATAAGGAGTTCCTCGATGTGGCTATGCGTATCGACCCGCAACTGAAGATGTGTCCGGGCAAGAGCATAGAGAAACGTATCGTGCGAGAGGCGTTCAGCGATATGCTTCCGGAGAGTGTGGCATGGAGACAGAAAGAGCAGTTCAGCGATGGCGTAGGTTATAACTGGATTGATACGCTGAAAGCAATCACTTCCAATGCGGTAAGTGACGAAGAGCTGAGCCATGCAGCAGAGCGTTTCCCGATTAATCCGCCTCTTAACAAAGAAGAGTATTATTACAGAAGCATCTTTGCAGAGCTTTTCCCCAGCGAGAGTGCAGCACGCAGCGTGCCCAGCGTACCGAGTGTGGCTTGCTCTACGGCAGAAGCATTGGCATGGGATGAGGCATTCAAGCATATGAACGAGCCTAGCGGGCGTGCTGTAGCTGGTATTCATGAAGAGGCATATACAAACTAAAAAGGAAGGAGATTATGAAGAAAATACGATTTACGAAGATGCAAGGTGCAGGCAATGATTATATCTATGTGAATACGATGGAATATCCTGTAGATGAGCCGGAGAAGCTGGCTATCGAATGGAGTCGCCCGCACACCGGAATAGGAAGCGACGGACTGGTGCTTATCGGAGCATCAGACCAAGGTGACTTTCGTATGCGCATCTTTAATGCAGACGGTTCGGAGGCGATGATGTGCGGAAATGCCAGCCGATGCATAGGAAAATATCTCTATGAGAAAGGGCTGACAGACAAAACAACCATAACACTTGAAACACTCTCCGGTATAAAGATATTGAAACTGCATCCGGATGAGGCAGGACAAGTGAACTCCGTAACGGTAGATATGGGCAAGCCTATGGATATCCGCCGTGTGGATTTAGGTGCAGAAGGAGGCTTTGCATCAGGCATAGCTGTTTCGATGGGAAATCCACACTTGGTTATTCTCGTAAAGGATGTGATGCAAGTGGATTTGCCGGTTGTGGGGCCGATATTGGAACATCACCCCCTGTTTCCCAATCGTGTGAATGTGGAGTTTGCCCAGATAAAAGACCGCTCAAATATTCGCATGCGGGTTTGGGAACGTGGTTCGGGAATCACCCAAGCCTGTGGAACCGGAGCTTGTGCAACCGCCGTAGCTGCTGCATTCAGTGGGCAATGTGACAGAGATACTTGCATTGAAATGGATGGCGGAAAGTTGCGAATCGAATGGGAAGAAGCAAGCGGAACGGTGCAGATGACCGGACCTGCCGTTACTGTATTTGAAGGTGAAATAGAACTATAAGTTTGTGCATAGATATAGTATCTTTTTTGAATGGGCGATGTGTAAAATGTGTTGCTTTCTTGTAAATGTCTATCTGACGGGAGTATAATCTAATTCGGACTCTTCGTCTGTAGCTTCGAGCTTAAAGATAACTGGACGAAGACCATCGTTGCAGCTACATATCGCCACACCAGGTTTGCGAATCCAGTCACCGAAGTAGAATGTCCCTTTATCCGCTCCGTGGGCAAGTGCAAACACATATTGGTATATGGCTTTCCATGCTTCGTCACAAAAACCGTCTGGCTTCGCATAGTCTGCGTAGAATACCTGGCCTTCTTTCAGCATCGGACAGGCGGTCAAGCCTTCCGCACCGTACTCTTCGGCCAGTTCTATGTCCAATGTGGTTTTCAAAACTGTAATTTTTACCTTCTTCATATTCTTTGTTATATGCTAACGTGAGTTTGATGAATTATAAATGTCTATAAGTATGGAGATTAGCGGAATCATTGTAATTTTATAGTGCTGGAATACCAAGAATTACAAATGATTAACGCTATAATCACCAGAAACAAAGTTATTGAATTTTTCTGTATGGCTGATGACTTTTGTTAATTTTTTTGACTCAATGACGAAAAGAGGTGAGATTCTCAATTTTATTCACTCTAGACAATGATTCCGGTTTAGATCGAACTCCCGTTATTTAGGAATGAAATTTTCCTGACTATGGAAGTATTTATGCCGAAAGAAAAGAATAATTCTGCTTATATATTTAAGATTTTATGCGTAGCTTTGCAATGTGTTTTTCCGACTTTTTTATATCGGAAGAGCTTATTCTGAAAAATCAATATAGACGAATAAATTCAACAAACTCTACCAGATGGCACTAGTAAACGAACATTTTCTGAAATTGCAAGGCAACTATCTGTTTGCAGACATTGCTAAACGTGTGAATGCATTTAAAGTAACCCATCCGAACGCAAATCTTATTCGTTTGGGCATAGGCGACGTAACGCACCCGCTCCCTCAGGTATGCATCGAAGCTATGCATCAAGCCGTAAATGAAATGGCGAACGCCAATACTTTCCATGGATATGGTCCCGAACAAGGATATGATTTCCTAATTGAGGCGATAATCAAGCATGATTTCTCTCCAAGAGGCATTAACCTCACATCTTCGGAAGTATTTATCAGTGATGGTGCAAAGAGTGATACGGGAAATATAGGCGAATTGTTACGTTGGGATAACAGTATGGGCATTACCGACCCAGTCTATCCGGTTTATGTGGATAGTAATATTATGTGCGGGCGTTCAGGTTCACTGGGTGAAGACGGCAAATGGAGCAATGTTACCTATCTGCCTTGCACGGCCGAGAACGGATTTGTGCCGGCATTGCCCAACCATCGCGTAGATCTTATCTACCTTTGCTATCCAAATAATCCGACAGGTACTACACTTACGCATGAGCAATTGAAACAATGGGTAGATTATGCCATCGCCAACGATACGTTGATTATCTTTGACGCTGCTTATGAAGCTTATATCCGTGAGCCAAACGTACCGCATTCCATCTATGAGATACGCGGAGCCAAGAAGGTGGCCATCGAAATCCGAAGTTTCTCGAAGACAGCAGGATTTACAGGCGTACGTTGTGGTTATACGGTAGTTCCCAAAGAGGTAACCGCAGCAGATATCGATGGTCGTCGTATTCCACTCAATCCGCTCTGGAATCGTAGACAATGCACGAAATTCAACGGAACGAGTTACATTACCCAACGTGGAGCCGAAGCAATCTATACTCCCGAAGGACGGAAACAAGTAAAAGAAACCATAGATTACTATATGGAGAATGCCTGCATCATGCGCGAAGAGCTGACAAATGCCGGATTTGAAGTGTATGGGGGTGTGAATGCTCCTTATATCTGGCTAAAGGCACCTAAAGGAATGACTTCATGGAAGTTCTTTGACAAGTTGCTCTATGAAGTAAACGTTGTGGGTACACCCGGCGTTGGTTTTGGTCCAAGTGGTGAAGGCTACCTGCGTCTTACAGCATTCGGTAAGCGGGAAGATTGTATCGAAGCAATGCAACGCATCCGGAAATGGGTATAAGGAAAGTCGGTTAACTATCGGTTTTCTCCCTCTTCGCCGAGAAAGAATGGGTATTCGTCGAGTTTATTTTCTAAACTAATAGGAAGTAAGTAGCTTTGAATGTTAATTAATAAACTGAGAAATATGAAGACTTACAAGCTATTAGTAACCGCGTTTTTGTGTGCCTTCACTTTCACTCCTGCTATAATAGCTCAGGAGCAAGACACAAACAAGACGGAAGTAGTTGGTCCTCCTAACACAAAAGAGCGGAAAATAGAAGACCCTGAAACTGTTGCTCGTCAACGTGTTGACGAAATGAATCATCTTCTCCAACTGAACGAAAAGCAATATAAGAAAATCTATAAATTATTGCTTAAGAATGAGAAGAAACGCCGGGAAACGATGGAGAACAGAGCATCATTCGGAGGAGGGGGAGGAATGCCGCCGATGATGATGGGAAATCAGCAAGGTACGCCTCCACCTCCACCCAACGCAAATGGTGGCGATATGCAAGGTGGAGGAAGACCGCCTATGATGGCTCAACGTCCTTCACAAAATTCCAACAAAGACAGAGAAAAGTTCGAAAAGAAGATGAAGAAGATTCTCACAAACGAACAATACGAACAGTGGAAAAAGGAACAAAACAGACCTGCACCACAACCTCAGGGACAGGACAGACCTGCACCACAACCTAAAGAAGAATTAGAAAACTAATCGGACTCACCGCTATGATTTCTTTTTAAGAACAATAGCGGTGAGTTTTTTTATTTTCTATCTAATTTTTTACTATGCTTTGCTTACTATTCAATACATACAATTATTATATGCTTACATTTTCTATATTATGGAATTGAAAACATAACAATATATAAGGAAAGAAATAATCGTGTGCAATATTCAATTATATCTTTTAATATAACAACAATATGATATATATTTGCGGTATGATAAAACAAAACGATACTAAAATAGATAATAGTAAATCAAAATGGTTTCTATTATGAAAGAAAGAATGCGAATCGAGCCTATTTATCTTAGGTCAGTTTATTGGCTCCTTTCCGCTTGGTTAGGCCGGATTGCTGAAGGTTGGTGCAGCTCCGGAGTAATCAGCTTCCATAGTAAGTATATATTATCAGCCATAAGGCAATAGATTATAAGGTTATTAATTCGTGTGATTATGAAAAAAATTGAAGCTATCATTCGTAGAAGTCGGTTTGATGATGTCAAGGAAGCCTTACTTGCTGCCGATATTGAATGGTTCTCTTATTATGACGTAAGAGGTATTGGCAAGACCCGGGAAGGGCGTATCTATCGCGGAGTTGTATATGATACTAGTTCTATCGAGCGTATTTTGCTTTCTATTGTAGTACGAGATAAAAATGTTGAAAAGACTGTACAAGCAGTTATGAGTGCAGCACGTACGGGTGAAATTGGAGATGGCCGTATCTTCATTATTCCGGTAGAAGACTCTATCCGTATCCGCACCGGCGAACGAGGAGATATCTCGCTCTATAATGCAGAGCAGGAGAAATAGGTATGCACCGGCATATACGTTTCTTGCGTAAAGGTATTTTATTCCTCGAGATAATTTAATAGTCATAAACTTTAATAGGTAATAATTATGGAAACGACAACAATGATACTCGATACAGGCAACACAGCATGGATTATTGTAGCTTCAATTCTTGTTCTACTAATGACCATCCCCGGCATAGCCTTATTTTACGGCGGATTGGTACGGCAAAAGAATGTACTTAGCATCATCATGCAGAGTTTGCTTATTGTGAGTGTGGTAAGCATTCTTTGGGTTGCTTTCGGATACAGCTTTGTATTTGGTAGTGGGTTTATGGAGAATGGAAGCGTTTTGGGTGCTGTTATTGGAGGCTTCGACAAGGTATTTCTCCAGGGTATTAGCACGTCCACTCTCACTACGGGGAATATTCCTGAGCTCATTTTTGTACTTTTCCAATGTATGTTTGCAATTATAACGCCTGCATTAATACTTGGTGCTTTTGCCGAGAGAGTCAAGTTCTCGGGCTTTATGCTGTTCACTATTCTTTGGAGCATATTGGTTTATATGCCGATGGCTCATTGGGTATGGGGAGGCGGCTTTCTCCAGCAAATGGGTGCAATAGACTTTGCAGGAGGTACAGTGGTGCATATCAATGCCGGTATATCTGCGCTGGTTATGGCCATATTAGTGGGTAGACGCAGTAACTATCGGGTTCAGCATCCTATGAATCCACACAACATTACTTTCGTATTCATGGGGACAGCCTTCCTTTGGCTGGGATGGTTTGGTTTTAATGCTGGTAGCGGATTAGCCGCAGATGGTATCGCGGCGAATGCTTTTCTGGTAACGCATCTTGCCACGTGTGTAGCTGCCCTTACGTGGATGGCTATAGACTGGATACATAATAAGAAACCTACTACCATCGGTGCATGCACGGGTGCCGTATCGGGTTTGGTAGCCATTACCCCGGCAGCAGGAACTGTTGATATATTGGGAGCATTCTTTATCGGACTTATTACCCCTATCATATGCTTCTATATGGTAGCAGTCATTAAACCGAAGTTTGGATACGATGATACACTGGATGCTTTTGGTGTACATGGCGTAGGAGGTATAATCGGTTCTATACTGACCGGCGTATTTGCCACGCAACTGATATCAGGAGAAGGCGGTGTGCAAGGTGCGCTGTACGGCGATTGGTATCAGTTATGGGTTCAAATTCTAACGACTCTTATCTCTATCGTTTTCAGTGCTGTGATGACCTTTATTCTGTTTAAGGTAACAGACAAACTTGTAGGCATCCGCGTAGATAAACGTGTAGAAGAAGAGGGATTGGATATTTACGAGCATGGGGAATCGGCATATAATCATTGAAACTTGTTGATATTTGTCAAAGAAAATGTCATGTGCTTACAAGTAGGTTTTAGAAGGTAGATTTCTAAAGTAATAGAAAATAGATTGATAATAAATAATTATAGACGTAACATAAATTACAAAAAACATTATGTCAACATTACGATTTCGCGTAGTAGAGAAGGCTTTCCAAACAAAGCCGAAAGAGGTGCAGGTACCGACTGAACGTCCCAGTGAGTACTTTGCCAAGTATGTGTTCAACAGAGAGAAGATGTTTAAGTATCTCCCAACGGCTGTCTATAACAAATTGGTGGATGCGATGGATAACGGTGCAGCATTAGATCGTGACATTGCAGACCAAGTGGCAGCCGGAATGAAGCAATGGGCGATGGAGTTAGGTGTAACACATTATACACACTGGTTCCAACCCTTGACGGAGGGTACGGCTGAGAAACATGATTCTTTTATAGAGCATGACGGTAAAGGAGGCATGTTGGAGGAATTCTCCGGCAAGCTGCTGGTACAACAGGAACCGGACGCTTCGTCTTTCCCGAATGGAGGTATTCGTAACACGTTTGAGGCACGCGGATATAGTGCATGGGACCCTTCTTCCCCAGTATTCGTAGTAGATGATACCCTTTGCATTCCGACAGTATTTATCGCCTATACAGGTGAATCATTGGACTATAAGGCACCATTGCTGAAAGCACTTAGTGCAGTAAACAAGGCAGCTGTAGATGTTTGCCATTATTTTAATCCGGATGTAAAAAAGGTAATGGCTTACTTAGGTTGGGAACAGGAATATTTTCTTGTAGACGAAGGGCTATATGCTGCACGTCCGGACTTGCTTCTTACAGGACGCACCCTAATGGGGCATGAAGCTTCTAAGAATCAGCAGTTGGAAGACCACTATTTCGGCGCCATACCGGCACGCGTTGCTGCGTTTATGAAAGATTTGGAAATACAAGCGTTGGAACTGGGTGTCCCGGTGAAGACCCGTCATAATGAAGTTGCTCCTAACCAATTCGAGTTGGCACCTATTTATGAAGAGTGTAATTTGGCAGTAGACCACAATATGTTGATTATGTCTCTGATGCGAAAGGTAGCACGGTCGCATGGATTCCGCGTTCTGCTGCATGAAAAACCATTCAAGGGAGTGAACGGGTCAGGTAAGCATAACAACTGGTCACTCGGTACAGACACGGGCATTCTCCTCATGGCACCGGGCAAGACGGCAGAAGAAAACTTACGCTTCATCACCTTCGTTGTAAATACCCTTATGGCTGTCTATCGCCACAATGGATTATTAAAGGCATCGATTATGAGTGCGACAAACGCTCATCGATTAGGAGCTAATGAGGCACCTCCAGCAATCATATCTTCTTTCCTCGGCACACAACTGAGCAAAGTTCTCGACCATATGGAAGATAGCTCGGCAGATGAGTTAGTCTCCTTAGGCGGAAAACATGGCATGAAATTGGATATTCCACAGATACCTGAACTTATGATAGACAACACGGACCGTAACCGTACTTCTCCATTTGCCTTCACAGGAAACCGGTTCGAGTTCCGTGCTGTCGGTTCAGAAGCCAACTGTGCCAGTGCCATGATAGCGCTGAATACAGCAGTAGCCGAACAGCTTATAATATTCAAGCAGGAGGTAGATGAACTGATAGCAGCAGGTCAACCTAAAGTATCAGCTATCATACAAGTTATCCGCAAGTATATCAAGCTCAGCAAGCCTATTCGCTTTGACGGTAACGGATATAGTGAAGAGTGGAAAACTGAAGCCGCTCAGCGGGGATTGGACTGCGAGACAAGTTGTCCGCTTATCTTTGACCGTTATCTTGCTTCCGATAGCATACATATGTTTGAATCTACCGGTGTAATGACCCAGAAAGAATTGGAGGCACGCAATGAAGTCAAATGGGAAACCTATACCAAGAAGATACAAATAGAGGCTCGCGTATTAGGAGATTTAGTAATGAACCATGTGGTCCCTGTTGCAATAGAATACCAAACCAAGCTCATTGACAATGTATATAAGCTGCACGGTATTATGTCGGAAGAGGATGCGAATGCCTTATCGGCAGAGAACGTAGCCATTATCCGTAAGATTGCTGAACATACCAGCTATATCAAAGAGCATGTAGATACCATGGTGAATGCTCGCAAAGTAGCGAATAAGATTACTTCCGAACGCGAAAAAGCTATTGCTTACCATGATACAATAGCTCCTATGCTGGAACAGATACGCTACCACATCGATAAGCTGGAACTGATTGTTGACGATAAGATGTGGACTTTGCCTAAGTATCGCGAATTGTTGTTTATCAGGTAAAGTAAGATAACTTTTGTTTTCAGACGAGGTCGTAGTCTGAACTGTGTTAGCAAAGTTGATAGTTATTCATTCTCTTTGCTGACGGGGTTCAAATTACGGCCTCGATGTTTGTTTAGCTGTGCTATACCAATAGATGTACTACCAGTTTGTTTTTTGACTCATCCGTATTTTTTTGCGATTCTTTCCTTAACTTTGTTGCCAAAGCGTGACAA
>CAZOKT010000020.1:0-18372 GCA_964580505.1 uncultured Parabacteroides sp.
ATAAGGAACAGGGCTTATGATTATCAGTACCCTAAAATCTTATTCGATATAATGTCTAATATATATCAGCGAGAAGAATGAAAATAAAAGCTGCATTTTTCGATGTTGACGGTACATTAGTTAGCTTTCGTACACATCGAGTAGCCGCATCCACCATTGCAGCAATCAATCGTATGCGTGCGGATGGGGTAAAGATTTTTTTGGCAACAGGCAGGCATCCGATATGGGTACCTGAGCTGGGGTTCGATTTCGATGGTTTTGTTTCACTAAATGGTGGCTATTGTACAACCCGCGAAGGGGAGACCATCTACAAACATGCACTCCCACAGGATGATTTTAGAGCGATGTTGGTTTACCAGCATGAAAAAGAGCCTTTTTCATGTGCTTGCGTTTTAGATAATTGTATTCGCATTAACTATATAGATAATAAAGCAAGCAAGGTTTATCAGCAGTTGGATATTCAAGCCCCGATCGGAAGAAGTATAGATGACTTGGCTGATACTCCCGTCTATCAATTGATTGCTTTTTTTGACAAAGAACATGAGGCGGAGATAATGGCTGCTATGCCGGGTTGCATAGCTACTCGTTGGCATCCAGATTTTGCCGACGTAGTTCCACAGGGCGTCAGCAAGGCTGTCGGGATAGAACATATCCTGAACCGCTACGGAATAAAAAGAGAAGAGACTATTGCTTTTGGTGATGGAGGTAATGACATGACGATGCTGCGTTACGCAGGAATTGGGGTAGCGATGGGCAATGCCACTGACGAAGTTAAGGCTACTGCCGATCACGTTACGGATTCCGTCGATGAGGACGGAATCGCAAAAGCTGTCTGTGAGTTAGTTTATCAGGAATCCTACTCAAGAATTAACTATAAAAGCAAGGAACTATCGCCATAACTTAAGAATCGGAAGTCGTGTCTCAGCGCATACGAATAGATCGACTTCCAATTTCCTTTTACGAAAGCCGAAATAAGTAAGAGCAACGTACTTTTGGGCTGATGGAAGTTCGTGATGATACCATGCACAACTTTGAACGTATATCCCGGAGCGATGATAATCTGTGTAGCTGTTACCAGCTTGTCTGCACCACGCTTTTCCAAATAGTCGAGGACATGTTGTAGCGCATCGTAAGGAGTCAGCCGGTTGTTTCCTTCTTCATAAGGCATCCATTGCCTGACCACCAACTCTTCGGACGTAGCTTCCGGATTCTTAGCAAGTTCCACACCTATGTAATATAAGCTCTCCAAAGTGCGGACAGAGGTAGTGCCCACCGCTATAATCTTACCCAAGTTCTTTTGGATACGTTCGATAACGCTGCGCCGAACCGATATAAACTCGGTATGCATCTCATGCCCTTCGATGGTTTCACTTTTTACTGGCTTGAAAGTGCCTGCTCCTACATGTAAGGTGACCTCTTCCCGACCGATACCGTGTGCATCAATATCTGCCAAAACTTCCGGTGTGAAATGTAACCCGGCAGTAGGTGCAGCAACTGAACCTTTAACCTTGGAATAGACTGTTTGATAGGTTTGCAAATCGCTTTTTTTTGTTTCGCGACGTAGGTAAGGTGGAATAGGTAATACGCCGACCACATCAAGTAGGTCTGCGAAGGAGTAATGTGCATTGTTCCAGGTAAATTCGATGAGGTGACTATCGCCATAGCTTTCTATCTTCTCGGCCTGCAAAATTATTGTTTCACCTTGAATAGAAACCGTTTTACTTAGTTTTCCTTCTTTCCATTTCTTCAGGTTTCCAACTAAACACGTCCAGCGGCAACGTTCGGTTTGTTGGAAAATCAATGTGTAATCGTGCGGCTCGGCAGGTTCTAAACAAAACACTTCGATATGTGCACCGGTTGGTTTTTGAAAAAGCAATCGGGCTTGAATTACTCGCGTATTATTGAAAACCATAAGCGAATCCTTAGGCAGATATTCCGTAATATGCTTGAATATTGTTTCTCCTATCTCTCCATTTCGATAAAGCAATAGCTTCGATTCATCTCGTTTGGATAGCGGGAATTTGGCAATTCGTTCATCTGTTAATGGATAATCAAACTCTTCAATTCGTGTTTCTTGCGTCTTTGTACTCATTCCATTTCGTTTTTGCGGCACAAAGTTACGCATAAAAATGAAACGCGGAAGAATGTAGTAAAGGTTTGGGCAGACAGGTGTTTTGAGAAAGCCGCTTGAAAAGTTGGAAGCAACGGAAAGCAACGCCGGAGCATGGTTAGGACTTCGCTACATCGCGAAAACGTCTCGCAACTCTGCGTGAAGACTTCGCGCAGAAGAATAATGCAGTGGATAATTAACCCAACAAATTACACTCTTTTCGTGACTTCGGCTGCTAAATCTCATATATTATATTACTTTTGCAGGGGAAAATCGATTTTAAGAGAAAGGAATATGGCAATAAAGATTGGTGATAAAGTGCGCTTCTTGAATACAACAGGAGGTGGCATAGTCAGAGGGTTTAATGGAAAAGACCAAGTGTTGGTAGAAGATGAAGACGGATTTGAAGTGCCAGCTTGGATTCGCGAGTGTGTTGTTGTAGGCGAAAGTCCGCAAGTGCATAGCTCCAATAAACCAAAAACGAATGCAGCCGAAATGAAAAAACAAATCTTGAGCACGCGGCAAAATCCGGAAAAGTCGGAAGAGATTATCGAAGAAACACCGGAAGGCGAGCGTCTCAATGTCTATTTAGCTTATTTGCCAACAGATGTAAAAGCCATCCAGCAATGCGGATATGAAGCATATTTTGTGAATGATAGCAATTATTACCTTTACTTCAATTATATGAGTCGGGAGAATAACAGCTGGACAAGCCGCTATCATGGGCAAGTCGAACCGAATACGAAAATCTTTCTGGAAGAATTTGAAAAGAAGGTTTTAAATCAGTTGGAGCGCATCTGTGTACAACTGATTGCTTTCAAGAAAGATAAACCTTTCACGCTGAAGAATGCCATTTCGGTGGAATTGCATTTGGATACGGTAAAATTCTACAAGTTGCACTGTTTTATGGAGAATGATTTCTTTGATGAAGGTGCGATTATCTGTCCGATTGTGCGTGGCGATATTCCGGAACGAGAGATGCTCATTTCTGCATCCGATTTGCAGAAGGCTATGCAGCAGAAGGAACGGAAAGTACAACATAAGGCTCCGCAACCGCACTCTATTATCAAAAAGAAAGAAGCAAATTCATCTGTGTTGGAAGTAGATTTGCATATTGATGAATTGCTGGACGATACAACCGGAATGAGTAATGCGGATATGCTGAATTATCAATTGGATAAATTCCGCGAGATAATGGACCAATACGCGCGAAATACCGGACAAAAGATTATATTCATTCATGGGAAAGGCGAAGGCGTGTTGCGTAAGGCCATTGAAAAAGAATTAAATACGCACTACAAACAGCATTACTATCAAGACGCTTCGTTTCGTGAGTATGGATATGGTGCAACGATGGTAACAATCAAATGAAAAAAAACAGACAATTATATTTATGCTGGAAATTGAGCGAAAATTCTTAGTGGACGGAGATTTCCTGCCGGATGTGTACAAAAAACGGCATATCCGGCAGGGATATATTTGTTCGACACCAGGACGGACGGTACGCGTACGTATCTGGGATAACGAGGGTTTCCTGACGATAAAAGGAGCGTCAGACAAGAGAGGAATGAGCCGTTATGAATTTGAACGACAAATTCCTTTAGAAGATGCAGAAGAATTGTTTAGGCTTTGCGAGCCGGGTGTAATCGATAAAGTGCGTCATTGGGTGCGCATCGGAAATCATACGTGGGAAGTAGATGTATTTCATGGTGCAAACGAAGGCTTAGTTTTAGCAGAGGTCGAGCTGACTTCCGAAAATGAACCCTTTAAATGGCCTTCATGGATAGGTAAGGAAGTAACAGGAGACCGTCGTTATTACAATTCGCAGCTTATCCGTTTTCCTTATGCTACTTGGGACGAAGCTGCAAATAAATAGGGATTATACGTAATAGTCAGTTCTGACATTTGATTTACTATAAGTTAAGCACGTTCCTGAAGCCGTGGTATTGGAGAAAATACCTGAAAGCGGGACGGATGTCCGTTTGGGTTTTGGGAAGCACTCTGTGGCAGATAACAACAGGACAATTCTTGCAACGAAAAAATATCCTAAGAAGAGATTCAAACCAAGCATGGAGAGCCTATCATCTCCATGCCCCGTAGCCATAACGGCCAATATTAGCTTATATCGGTTCCCAAGCATGAAAGCCGTGGGATTTTACTTATATCGAACTCGCGTATATTACGTCATATTGGGTTAGAATAGTGGATTATCAACCTTTTCATCCAATAGTGCCAGACAGATCACCTCTTGTATATCTTTGACGAAGTGGAAAGTAACCCCTTTTAAATATTCTGGTTTGATTTCCTCAATGTCTTTCCGATTATCCTCACATAAAATGATTTCATTGATGCCGGCACGTTTAGCAGCTAATATTTTCTCGCGAATGCCACCAACAGGTAATACTTTCCCTCGTAATGTGATTTCACCTGTCATTGCCAGATTCTTTTTCACCTTTCGCTGCGTAAAGGCGGAAACAAGTGCCGTAACCATCGTAATGCCGGCACTGGGACCATCTTTCGGAATAGCACCTTCCGGAACGTGAATATGCACATTCCAATTCTCAAACATCTCTTCTGGAATATGGAAGAGCGTTGCATGAGCATGGATATATTCTAATGCCAGTATCGCAGATTCTTTCATGACATCGCCTAAGTTCCCTGTTAGAGTTAATTTATTGCCTTTTCCTTTGCTTAGGCTTGTTTCAATAAAAAGAATCTCACCTCCGACAGATGTCCATGCCAGCCCCGTAACTACACCGGCATAATCGTTGCCCTGATATTTGTCTCGCGTATATTCTATTGTTCCTAAATATTCATGCAAATCTTCTGGCTTGATTTGAGCAGGCAAAGTATCGTTTGACGCTTTCTTGTAAGCTATACGGCGCATCAGTTTGGCTATTTTTTTATCCAATTCACGCACGCCACTCTCACGAGTATAGGATTCGATGATAGCCTGGATTGTCTTCTTGGGGATTTTGACTTCCTTTTTATTTAGTCCATGCGCTTCGGCTTCTTTAGGAATGAGATGTCTTGTCGCAATTTCTATTTTCTCTTCTTGGATGTAACCACTGACCTCTATCAGTTCCATACGGTCGAGCAGTGGTTGGGAAATCGTGTTCAAATTATTAGCTGTGGCAATGAACAGAACATGGCTTAAATCATAATCTATGTCTAAGTAGTTATCATGGAAAGCCCCGTTTTGTTCAGGGTCTAATACTTCTAACAGAGCAGCTGCCGGGTCTCCTCGGAAATCATTTGCTACCTTGTCTATTTCATCTAATACAAATACGGGATTAGAGGTACCGGCTTTTTGCAGACTTTGGATGATTCGTCCGCACATTGCACCAATGTAAGTACGGCGGTGCCCGCGTATCTCGGCCTCGTCATGCAAGCCTCCTAAGGAAATACGCACGTATTTCCGTTCTAAGGCTTCGGCTATAGAACGCCCCAAAGATGTCTTTCCTACGCCCGGAGGCCCATAAAGACAAAGAATCGGCGACTTCATATCGTTTTTCAATTTCAAGACAGCCAAATGTTCAATGATACGTTCTTTTACTTTCTCCAATCCATAATGGTTGCGATCAAGTACCTTTTTTGCATGTGTCAAATTGAAGTTGTCTGTTGAAAAGATGTTCCAAGGCAAACTTACAACATTCTGTATATATTGCATTTGTACAGAATAATCCGGAGATTGAGGATGCAGACGTTGCAGCTTCTGTAACTCCTTGTCAAATATCTCTGCTACCGCTTGAGACCATTTCTTGGTTTGTGCTTTATCTTTTAACTCTTGGATATCACGATCGCCTATGCCACCTCCAAGCTCTTCTTGGATAGTCTTTAACTGCTGTTGTAAAAAATACTCTTTCTGCTGTTTATCCAAATCCTCTTGGGTTTTCATCTGGATTGAATTTTTTAGCTCCAACAATTGAAACTCCCGATTCAAAAAGCTCATCAGTTTGTAAGCACGCGTCTTTAGATCATCGGTCATCAGCAGCAATTGGCGTTGTGGTATATCTGTTACTATATTGGTACACCCAAAATTTACGATATAAAGAGCATTCCGATTATTCTTCAATGAAAAGATTAGTTCCCGCTGCCCTTCTCCAGATACAGACAATATTTTTATCATCAAGTCCTTTACCGCACTGATTAAGGCATTAAATTCGTTATCGTTACGGCTCGGCATCTTATCTTCCAGCAGTTCAATTTTTCCGCGTAGATAAGGTTCTGTCTTGGTTAGTTCATGCAGAAAGAAGCGCTTCTTTCCCTGCAGAATAACAGTTGTCGAACCGTCTGGCATATCTAATATACGAAGGATTTCTGCTATCGATCCCGTATCATAGAGGTCTTCTCGCTGCGGGTCTTCCGTTGATAATTCACGTTGGCAAACAGCACCTATCAAGGCTCGTTTAGGTGCAAATTTCTTGATTAAGTTTAAAGATTTGACGCGACCTACGATAACGGGCATAGCTATTCCCGGGAAAAGAACCATGTTTCGTAATGGGAGAATAGGGATCTCGTCTTTTACCTTATCAATTCCTTCAGAAAAGTCTTCATCCACATCACAATCTGTTAAGATTGGCATAATCATATTCACGGATTCTTCTAAATTATTTTCAAATGATGCGGAGACTAAATCTTTCTTCTTTCTCATACGTTGAGTTAGATAATGTCAATAAACGGCCTCAAAGGTACGAAAAAAAGAAGAATCTCTCTAATTTTGCAGGCAGAACATACGAATTATGGCAAATCCTTTTTTCAAATTCAAGCGATTCACCGTATGGCACGATCGATGTGCCATGAAAGTAGGAACTGACGGAGTTCTTCTTGGGGCATGGACGAACGCACCTCAAGCACGTACTATTTTAGATGTTGGGTGCGGTACAGGGCTTATAGCGCTCATGTTAACACAACGTATTCCGGCGCATTTCGATGCAATAGACATTAATGAAGCGGCTTGTTTGCAAGCGGAAGAGAATGTCGCTCATTCGCCTTTTGCCGGGCGTATCCAAGTATGGCATAGCGCGTTGGCCGACTTTGCCCGAGAACGGGCAGGGAAAGTGCAATATGATTGCATTGTTTCAAATCCGCCTTACTTTGTCGACTCCCTGAAATGTCCGGACTCACAGCGCAATCAGGCTCGGCATTCCGACACGCTTTCGCTCAACGAACTCATCCGATGTTGCAAACCGTTGCTCTCGCCGAAGGGCTTTATTTGCCTGGTACTTCCATTCGACCGACGCGAGCATCTCCTACAACTCATCACAGAAGCATCCCTTTCGCTCCAGCGAGAGACGGTAGTCTATCCCACACCGACAGCTTCACCTAAACGACTCTTGGTGCAGTTCGGGATGTTGCCGTGTGAAGTTCCTCAACCTATGCGGTTAGTTATTGAACGGGAACGACATCAATTAACAGAAGAGTTTACTGCTTTAGTACACGACTATTACCTTCATCTCTAAAAGGCATCTACTTGCTGTCATTCCGTACTGTGATGTGGAAGCAGCCCTGCCGACGTTCGTGCTTTACGTAGCAGCGGTTGTCTCGTTTCAAATCACGCAATACCATTGCCAGTACCATTTTGAGTCGCTCGTTGTCGATATTAAGCGTGTCCTTTTCATCTATCTTTGTATAGCGTACCCACGAAATATCGAATGTCGTACCGTATTGGTGAGTAGAGTTGATCGACGAATTCATGTTTTGCTTCTTCAGTTTCCTCACATCATCTACCGTTCGGGTTACACTCGTTACCTTTATTTTGTAGAGCGATGCGTTCCGATTGCGCAGTGTGTCTTGGAAATTACGCCCGATGTCTTCCAACAAACCGACCGCTTCCGGAATCAGATAGGGTATGGAGTGCGTCAGCTCCTCCACCTCGTAGTAGTCGTTTGTCGCTATTTCTTGCATATTGCGCTTTGCTGCCTCAGCTTCTTCTCGTGTCAGAGCGGGCTTGATGCCTATCTTCTGCGCCATAGCCAATTGGACGTCGTTCAGGTCATTGAAGTCGCGGTTATAGCTTCCATCGTACCAGATGCGTTTCAGTTCTCCCCGTTCCTCTTTGCAAGAGCCTAACGCCAATATCACACACATACAGCCCGTTATACATATCGAGCTTATTCTTTTTTTCATCTTCTTACCTTTTTAGAGTGACGCAAAGGTACCATTAAAAACATTAAAGATATTAGGACAAGTACAAAATTTTATGTACGTTTGCGAAAAAATAAAGTACATATATGGTAGAGTTGCCACTTATTGAATTTGATGACTTAAAGACGAAATTACCTTCGAATGATTGTTATCAAAATGACATCATGATATCTGACATGGATTATCATTCTATTTTTTTTACAGATAATATCCGAATGAATGCGTTGCAAATACTTTTGCTTCTAAAGGGTTCATTGGATATATGCATAGATTATACCTCTTATACCATAACCTCCAATATGATGGTGACAATCATGCCTACGCACGTCGTACAGCTAAACAGCTTCAGCCCGGATTTTAAAGCTCGTCTGCTGGTGGTGTCCCGTACATTTCTGGAGCAAACGACCATACCGGATCGCTCATCTCCCACTTTTTCGTACATGACTATCCGCAAAAATCCTTGCGTGCAATTACGGCCGGAGGAATTGCAGATATTAAATGATGTTTTCTCCTTATTGCGCGATAAGATTAACTTGCGTTCCCACAATCTGCATCGTTTGGTAATTCAAAACACGTTAAGAGGATTTTTCCTCGAAATGGCAAATATCTTTTACGACAGGCAGGAGTATGCAACGCCACCCTCCCTTACACGCAAAGAGGAGCTGCTCGAGTCTTTCCTGAAGCTATTGTTCACGCATTGCAAGAAAGAGCATGCCGTCTCATTCTATGCCGATAAATTATTCATCACGCCCCAATATCTGACATTAATATTGAAAGAGCAAACCGGGAAATCCGCCAACAAGTGGATAGATGAAGTTTTGATAGGAGAAGCAAAGATTCTATTGAAAGCTCCGCAAACAACGGTACAGCAGATAGCCGATACGTTGCATTTCGCTGACCAATCCACTTTTGGCAAATTCTTCAAGAAGCACATGGGTATGTCTCCAATGGAATACCGCAAGTCATCCACCTGAAAACTGTAACTAATCCAATTGGATATAATCCCGCTTACGGAACTTATACCAATTGATTAGCTCATTTACCCCATAGAACAGGATACTAACCCCAAACAATACCAACATATTCGCTATAACAGCCATAGGGTAAATCAGCATCAACAGACCAATCAGGAAGATAATCGAAGGAAGCACATAATATCCGAACGGAACATACTTCCACTTACGGGCAGTTATCAACGTAACAATTTGCTGCAATCCTGCAATCATCAATATCGCCCCTAAGACATACATCAGAATATCCACAAAGAACTCCGGCATAGCCAACAGCCATGCACCCAGCAACAAACTACCCAAACCATCCAAGGGAAACATCGGAGAAACATACGCATCCTCCTTGCTCCGCATCAGGTAATTGACAATCGAGAAAACGCCCGGCAGCAAAAAGCCCGCGCCTATCACCATGATGATATAAATAATGGCAGCTTCCGGCCACAATATCAAAACAATCCCTAACAATACTGCAAATACACCTCGCAGAACGGCACTATTCCATCGTTTCATACTCTTGTTTTTTCTTTAAAAACTATTACCGAGTCACTCGGAGGCTTTGTAAATCCGGCGACAGTCCCTCTGAGTGACTCAAAACCTATGTAAAACCGAAAGACTGTCGTTCTGAGTCACTCGGAAGCTCTGTTTTTGCCCAATTTTGACCTTCCGAGTCACTCGGAGGCTTTGTAAATCCGGTGACAGCCCTTCTGAGTGACTCAAAACCTATGTAAAACCGAAAGACTTTCCTTCCGAGCCGCTCGGAAGCTCAATTTTTGCCCAATTTTAAGCTTCTGAGTCACTCAAAACCATTTTCTTCGAGAAGAACTGTACTTTCGAGCCACTCGGAAGCTCTGTAAAATTGGCGGACTGACCTTCTGAGTCACTCGGAAGCAATAGAACGCACAAAAACTGTGGGTCTGACTTTAGCGGACGGGCGGAATCGCGTTCAGGAATAAGTCCAGCATGCGTTTGGCCGCAATAAACGGCGTAATCTCATTGTCCAGCACTTGCCGTTCGGTCAGTCCGAGCTGCGCATTTACCGCCGGATTCCTGTAAAACGTATCGCGCAGCGTATCGTTGATGCTTTCATACATCCAGTACTTTGCCTGCTCACGGCGTTTCTGTTCAAAGTAGCCGTTTTGCAGGGTAAACGTCCGGTATTCGTCTACCATATCCCAGATTTCCTTTATGCCGAGATGGTAGTAACCGGAGTAGGTCAAGACCTTCGGAGCCCAGCCCGATTCGGACGGCGGGAACAGATGCAGCGCGTTGCGGAACTGCGTGGCTGCCAGTTGCGCCTTCTCAACGTTATCTCCATCTGCTTTGTTGATGACGATGCCGTCGGCCATCTCCATGATGCCCCGTTTGATGCCTTGCAGCTCGTCTCCCGTGCCTGCCAACTGTATCAACAAAAAGAAATCGACCATCGAATGGACAGCCGTTTCGCTTTGTCCGACGCCCACCGTCTCCACAAATATCGTATCGAAGCCGGCGGCCTCGCAGAGGATAATCGTTTCGCGCGTCTTGCGAGCCACACCGCCCAGCGACCCCGCTGCAGGGGAAGGACGGATAAACGCATCTTTCTCACGCGACAATGCCTCCATGCGGGTTTTATCTCCCAAGATGCTCCCCTTAGAGCGTTCGCTGCTGGGGTCGATAGCCAACACTGCCAACTTGTGCCCCTGTTTCAGCAGATGCATACCGAAGGCATCTATCGAGGTACTCTTGCCGGCACCGGGCACGCCCGTGATACCCACGCGCATCGACTTTCCGGCGAACGGCAGACATTTCTCAAGAATCTCTTGTGCCAACTGCTGGTGCTCATGCTTCGAGCTTTCGACCAGCGTCACAGCCTGGCTCAGAATCGTGATATTCCCTTTCAGGATACCCTCCACATACTCGTCCGGCGTATATAGCTTGCGCTTTATGCGTTTCCTCAGATAAGGATTTACCGTAGGGACATCCGCTACGCCTTTGTTTACTTTCAAGCCCTTGTAGGCTTCGTTATTCTCGGGGTGTTCCATAAGATTTCTTTTCTTTATTTATGAGCGGTTACTTTCAGCAGTCTCACCGGACCATTCGGGTCATTGCTGATGATATTTACCAATGCTTCCAAGCGGACTTTGACATCCTTCGGGCGGATGGAGACCTTGTAGGTAGTGGTTTCTCCCGGCTTGATGGTTTTCTTTCCGCGACTGATAGAGATACGTTCATCGTCCGACGTGAAGCTATATATAACCAAATCGGATTTCCCATGGTTCGTGATATCCACAGTCCCCGTCAGTTTACTGCTGACAAGTGGAACCTTGGCCGTCTTGGAGGGCACTTTACCGAAGTCGAGCAACGTGCCGGAGATATGGATAGCCGCAGCCTTAGCTTTATCCTTTGTCGAATACTTGCTAAAATCATCAATCACATTGGCTGCGATATGAATCTCGTCCGTCACCTCTTTTTCGCCAATAGCTTTCACGACCAACGGAACGTCCAGCGTCTGACGGCCTTTGTGCTTCATGGCGCGTCCGTCCATCAGGAATGTGATCTCGCCCACCTCGTCCGGTTTCAGGGTCGTCGGCCGGACAGCTGCCGTTACGAATGCCGGGAGCTTGCCGATTTTCACTTCAAGCGAAGTATTCCCCTCATTCTTGATGCTAATTTTCTCGCCCAACGTTTCATTTTGCCGCAGATTGTTATACAATACGTTCTTTGTATGCAGTTTCAGATTTCCAATGGCATACGGATAAGAGAATTCAGGTACCTCCGGCTTCGGAAGGACATTCCCTTTAATCGCCAAGTTGTAGCGTGATTTCTCTGCATTGCTGAAGATGGTGATTGTCTTATAAAACGGACCGGGACGTCCTTTGGGGTTGTAGGTAATCTTCAATTCGCCTGTCTCGCCCACGGCAATCGGCTCTTTCGTCCATTCCGGGCGTGTACAGCCGCACGAGGCCGTAACCCGGCTTATCACCAACGGAGAATCTCCCGTATTGCGAATCGTAAAGACATGGCTTGCCAATCCGTCGGCCTCTTCTATCGAACCAAAGTTATACACCTGATTATCTACTTCGATATGTGCTTTGTTTTGCGCCTGCACCCCCATGCAACCTATCAGCACACACAACGAACAAATTATTTTTTGCAGATTCAGCATAATGACACTTATGTATTTATTCCTATTCTACTTTCCCTTTGACGGTCAGGATGAAACCACCTTTCTGTCCGTTGCTGTAAATAGATATCGTCTTGATGAATGAACCCGGTCGGTTGGCCGGATTATAAGTTACCGTTATCTCACCGCTCTCTCCCGGAGCAATCGGCTCTTTTGTCCACTCGGAACTCGTGCATCCGCACGAGGCAATTACTCGCGTCATCACGAGCGGACCGTCTCCGGTATTATCAATCTTAAACGTATGCGACACTTTTCCGTCTGCTTCCTTGATGGTTCCGAAATCATACGAAGTCTCTTCTGCTGAAATCACAGCCTGTTTGTTTTGTGCAGAAATGGCACACACGGAAAGCAGTATAGCCATTAGAATAAAAATTACACGTTTCATTTTCTTCCCTTATTATTCATTCGTCATTCAAATCTTTCACAAAGATATAGGTTTGTTCTGAGAGCGGGTTTACTTCAACCCTATTTTTTCTGCCTTTGTTCCACTTTTTCTATTGGCAAAACCGAATGATACGCAACAAGATTCATAAAAAAAACAAAAACTGCTTGCATTCCGAATAAATTTTCAGTTCTTTGCACGAAGAATTTATTTAAAACGATAAGAGCATGAAACGAATCTATTTATTCACACTGATTGTATTCAGTCTGATTGCATTGCCTGCCAAAGCACAACTCTCATGGGGAATAAAGGGCGGTGCTAATATATCGACGCTCCACATTTCGGATTTACCGGAAACTCTTGCGAAAAGCAATATCACCGGCTTCCATATCGGACCGATGATTGAATTAATGGCTCCGTTGTTTGGATTGGGCTTTGATGCGTCAATTCTCTATTCCAAAACAGGAGTAGAAATCAGCAATCAAGAGATTACTACAAACTATTTGGACGTTCCGGTCAATCTGAAATGGAAATTCGGTCTTCCGATATTAAAAATATATACAGCCGTGGGGCCTTATGTCGGATTCCGTCTTGGGGGAGAGAAAGTATGGACTGTAATCAATGACCAAATCTCATCCAAATCGTTCAGTGCCGGATTAAACTTCGGAGCAGGTGTCGAACTATTCCGTCATCTGCAGGTTGGTGTCAACTATCAATTAGGACTTACTGAGAATTATAGTTTAGAAAATCTAAATCTTTCTGGTAAAAACAGAGGCTGGCAATTATCTGCGGCAATCTTATTCTGATAAGCAGAAATTAACATCCGAATAACTATGTATTTCGCAGATGTTATATTGCCTTTGCCTTTGGAAAATAAATATACCTACAAAATCCCTTCGGATTTAGAGAAAGTCGTAGTTGCGGGCTGTCGGGTTATCGTCCATTTCGGGATGAAGCGATTTTATACTGCAATCGTGGCAGAAGTGTACGAACGCCCTCCGCAAACGTCTTATGAAATCAAAGAAATATATGCCGTATTAGATGCAACTCCTATTCTCCGCCGACCTCAATTGCGCTTCTGGCAATGGATTTCCAATTATTATTTGTGCAAACTTGGAGATGTCTACAAAGCAGCATTGCCTGCAGGTCTGAAAATAGAGAGTGAAACATCTGTAATTCTCAATTCGGATTTCGAAGCCGAAGTCCCGCTAAAGCCAAATGAACAATCTGTTTTATATGCTTTAGAAGAAAAGAATAAACTTACTGTCTCGGAAATAGAGAAAAAAACCGGATTGCGAAACATTGTTTCCATTATTGCTTCATTGGTGAATAAAAATGCAGTAAAAGTCAATGAAGAACTGAAACGAGGTTACACACCAAAAACGGAGACTTATATTCGTTTAGCGGCCAACTTCCGTAAAGAAGAAAAGCTCCAAGAGGCTTTTGAAGAGATTAAGCGTGCTAAAAAGCAAGAGCAATTATTAATTAGCTTTTTAGATTTAAGCCATGCTTTGAATCCGACATTAGAGCAAGAGGTTTCAAAAAAAGAATTAAAAGAAAAAAGCGGTCAAAACCTTTCTGTATTAGAAAGCTTGATAAAACGAGGTATTTTGGAACCTTATGAAAAAGAAGTAAGCCGGTTACAATTAAGATTATGCAAACTTCAGACACCGAATCCTCTCAGCGATGCCCAGCAAAAAGCCTATTGGGAAATCAAAAATGTATTTCGTGAAAAAGGAACTTGTTTATTGCATGGCGTTACATCTTCTGGAAAAACAGAAATATACATCCATTTAATCCGGCAAGTACTTCAAGCAGGAAGACAAGTGCTTTATTTATTGCCTGAAATAGCCATTACAACACAGATTACCGAACGGCTTACTTGTTTCTTCGGAGATAAATTATTGGTTTATCATTCTAAGTTTTCTGATAATGAGCGCGTGGAAGTATGGAATAAGTTGCTTCATGAGAAGGGTCCACTACTTATCCTTGGTGTTCGCTCTTCTGTATTTCTTCCTTTTAACAATTTGGGGTTAGTAATTGTAGATGAAGAGCATGAAACAACCTACAAACAACAAGAGCCAGCTCCAAGATATAATGCACGCAATGCCGCTATAGTTCTGGCGGATATGCATGGAGGGAAGGCATTATTGGGTTCCGCAACCCCGTCTATTGAGTCTTACTTCAACGCTTTAACCGGGAAATATGGATTAGTAGAATTGAACGAACGTTTCGGAACGTCTATTCCTCCTCAGATTATTCCTATAGATGTTAAAGAACTAAGGAGAAAAAAACAGATGACGCATGCCCTTTTCTCGCCTCCTTTGCTTCAAAAGATGCAAACAGCTTTGGAAAATGGAGAACAAATTATCCTTTTTCAAAACAGACGAGGATTTGCTCCCATGATTGAATGCAAAGAATGCGGCTGGATACAACGGTGTGTTAATTGCGATGTAAGCATGACATACCACAAATATCACAATCATCTGGTTTGCCATTATTGCGGATATACAATTCGGCTTCCTGAGCGTTGCCTAAGCTGTAATTCCACAGATTTTCAGCTATTAGGATTCGGGACGGAAAAGGTAGAGGAAGAAATTCATCATGTGTTTCCTCATGTAAAAGTGGAGCGCATGGATATGGATACGACACGGACACGAACGGCATACGAACGTATTATCGCAGATTTTGAAAAGGGGAAAACACAAATTCTAATCGGTACGCAAATGATTTCAAAAGGATTGGATTTTAGCAATGTTTCTCTTGTCGGAATACTGAATGCGGATGGATTGATGAACTATCCGGACTTTCGGGCACACGAACGGGCTTTTCAGCTAATGCTCCAAGTATGCGGGCGAACCGGAAGACGCAATAAAACCGGAACGGTTATTCTACAAACTTCCCAACCAGAGCATCCTATCATTCAAATGGTTACACGCTATGCTTACCGAGAAATGGTTGATTGGCAACTTGCTGAACGCAACATGTTTCGATATCCGCCCTATTTCCGACTCATTACAATCGTTCTGCGCAGCAAAAACGAGGCTATTTTACGAGATTTATCGCGCATCTACGCAGAGAAACTACGTGAGCAATTGGGCAATCGCGTATTAGGTCCCGTTACACCACCCGTTTCTTATATCCAATTGCTCCATATTCGTAACATTATTATCAAGATAGAGACATCTGCGGCTATTCAACCTATGCGCAAATTCATAGAAACTATTCAGTTGGAGATGCAAAATATTCCCAAGTTTCGACAAATTATCTTCCATTATGATGTCGACCCCATAAATTAACGCGAGTTCGATATAAGGGAATAAGTAAGGACATGAACCGGCATCGGCTTGTGGATACTACCTCCGGACTACACAGGTTCAACCTCCGAGGCACTTAGGTCGCACCTCTGAGGCATTTAGGTTGTACCTTTGAGGCACTTAGGTTGTACCTTTGAGGCACTTAGGTTGTACCTTTGAGGCACTTAGGTCAGACGGTTCACTCAGCCTATATCGAACTCACGTTAAATCAAGTAAGAAGTTTTTGCAGTTTTCAGCCTGCAAGCCAAATAGTTAGCAACAGGAAAATGCGGAAGAAAATAAAATTGACGATTATTTTGGATTCTAAAGAAGAAGTAATAGATTATTTAATTAGATTTGTGCGTGTGTTAAAACTTTAAAGCCTATTAATTATGAGTGATAATTATTGTGTTATTTTAGCCGGTGGCATTGGTAGCCGATTTTGGCCATTCAGTCGTGAAACCTATCCGAAGCAATTCTTAGATTTCCTTGGAACAGGCCGTTCTCTATTACAGATGACGTATGACCGATATGCTAAAATTATTCCGGAAGAAAATATATATATTGCGACGAATGACTCTTATGCCGATTTGGTTAAGAGACAGTTGCCCCATTTGGCCGATGCACAGGTGCTTTTAGAACCGGTACGTCGTAATACGGCTCCTTGCGTAGCGTATGCGGCTTACCATATTCGGACAATTAATCCGAATGCGAATATTGTGGTTGCTCCTTCAGATCATTTGATTCTGAAAGAGAATATCTTTTTGAATGATGTACGGAAAGGTCTGGAATTTGTAAAAGAGCATGACGCTCTATTAACAATGGGGATTTGTCCGAGCCGTCCGGAAACGGGATACGGATATATTCAAAGTTGCGATTTGGCGACAGACAATGTTACAAAAGTGAAAACTTTTACAGAGAAACCAGATTTGGAGTTGGCGAAGATTTTCTATGAGAGTGGCGAGTTCTTTTGGAATTCAGGTATCTTTATGTGGAATGTCAATACGATCATAGAGGCATATCATAAGCATCTCCCAGATATTGCATTGCGCTTCGATTTGGGGGCACCTATATTCAATACGCCTGAAGAACGTGCTTTCATTCGCCAGAATTTTCCTTATTGCCTGAATATCTCAATAGATTACGGTATTATGGAAAAGGCAGATAACGTTTATATGCTTTGTGTAGATATCGGTTGGGCTGATTTGGGGACTTGGGGTTCTTTGTTTGATTTTGCAGAAAAAGATTCAAATGGCAATACTTCACCCAAGACCAAAACATTGCTGTATGAAAGTAACGGAAATATGATTGCCTTGAGTGATTCGAATCGCCTTGCCGTTATACAAGGCCTGAATGATTATATTATAGCCGAAGCTGGTAATGTCTTGTTAATTTGCAAGCGAGAGGACGAACAACGAATTAAAGAATTCATGGCTGATGCACAGATGAAGTTTGGCAAAGAATTCAACTAAATAATGTGAGCTCGATATAAGATCAATGTAATATCAAGACTTAATCTGAGTTACGCATAAAAAGAATGAAATTGTAACAGAACACGTTGGGGTTGCTTGAGTTGTCCCAGCAGTTGGGTAACGTGTCACATGCCTGCAAGATCTTGGGATACAGCCGTGTTTTATCGTTTCAAGGAATTGTACAAGCAGGGAGGCAAACTTGTCTTACAGGAGATATCCCGAAAAAATCTGGTGATAAAGATCCGTGTGGAAGAACACATAGAATAGGCAGTTGTGCAGATACATCAAAGGAGTGGGACATATCAATCAGCAGACGGTCATCGATACTTACTCTAAATCGGGCTTGCAAAGTTGTATGAGAGGATATGCTTGGGCGATAGGCAGGGCTAATGCATGGGTCGTTTTCACGTCCCTTGTATGACTGCCTGTTCCATCCGCATCGCTCATCCGGTTCAGTTTGTTCCGATGCTTATGATAATACTTTTATCGCCATGTTATTTCTCAAAGAAATAAATTTAGCTCTTATGCCGAACTCATGTTATATTAAGTAGTCAACCATTAAATATGACCATCAAGCTTTATAATCAATAAAATGTGATGATATATTCTTTAAGGAATCTGCAAGTTTCTGTATCTTTCCGTCACAAAACTTGCCGCTTCCATGATTAATAAACCGACTACGTTCCCCACCCCCATCGTTGTTCAGTTCACTGACCGACCGGCTGAACCGGAAACATCCCTTGTACATACTCAGCCATAAAATAGACTGGCAACGTTTTGAAGATGCCTTTT
>CAZOKT010000021.1:0-18244 GCA_964580505.1 uncultured Parabacteroides sp.
CGTGAAGTTAGAAGTTCAAAGTGCATGAAATTACACCCCAAGTTTTGTGTTTAACTTTTGGGGTGTAATTCAAAACAAACTTGAGATGACTTGTTTATCTATTCGTTTATCTTCTCTATCTTTCCGATAGACACGCTTTGCTGAGTAATTTTCGGTTCTCCTTTATAATACAAATTACAAGCTCCCGCCAAACTTACGTCAAGATTATCAGTAACAAATACCCGAAGCGTACACTCTCCGGCCGTCCTGCAAACAAGATTTTCTGTTTGTAACCTCAGTGCATCGTAATTACATTGTCCGGCTAAACTCAAATCAACCTGTTTTGCTCTACCCTGAAAATCCGTTTGGCACTTTCCTGCAATATTCAATTCCAAGTGCTGTGCATTCAACGCTTGCGTATGTACTTTACATTTACCAGCCATGTTTAATGTCAAATCAGATACAACCAACGAATCATTCACTTCAAACAATACATTGCCAGCTAAATTAATACGGGAAAGGTCTGCCGAGTTCGTTTTCACCATCAAATGGGTCGGGTTCATCAACAATCCTTCACGCTTAGGCTCTATCACCAAACTATCATTCGCCACATAAATCGTAATCAACGGAAGCAGGTTCTCGTCGCACTCCAGCGTCAATCGGGGTATTTCCGCCGATTGTTCATACTGAATTTGTAAATTATTCCCTATTGCAGAAACGATATGATAATTCTTTATGGCGATTTCTTTCTCCACAATCGTCCCGTTTCCATCAATCGGTTTGACATTCACCCGGCACGAAGCCAAAAGTATGCCAAGTAAGGCGATAAATCCATATCCAATCTTCATCATCTTCTTATTTTTCTTTTAAACTTATCATATTCAATTTGATTACCGCTATATTTTCAGAGACTAAGGTTACATAAAAAGATCGCGTACAATACGTCTCTTGCTTTCATACGAATGAATAATAGGTTATCCAATCCCAAAGTAATGAACTCCAGCCGCGAATACCTGTCTGATAGAAATAAACACCTGAAAGGATAATCGAAAGAATCCAAAGTACAAGCAGAATCCACTTTGCTGTATTTGTCAAAGGCTTCAGATGGAAGAAAGAACGGAAAATCACATATCCGATATAAAAGACCGGAACGCCCAAAAAGAGAACAAAGCTGATGCAACCCATAAATACCAACGCCGTAGGGAAACCTAAATACCCATCCATTCCGAAAGGAGAAACGTAATATAATACACTCGTGCCGCCAATCAGCAAAGCAAATGCAACAATCAGCAATATGAGCAGTATCAATCCCAACACGGGGAGCAATACGACACCTGCCAATATAGCAAAGAATTTCAAGATAAAGCCTATCACCTCCACAAAGCCATCGGCTATTCTATGGAATGCGCCGGCCGGTTTGTCCGATTGGATAAATTCGTCCGCACTATTACTCACTTTTTCAAAGCCATCGGTTACGGTTTTGCCTATACTCTCGATAGTTACGCTTTCCCCTCGCATCTCCAACTTCTCCGTAGCCGTGCGAGCCAATGGCATAATAATCCAGCAAAGCAAATAAATCGGTACGATAAATCCGTGTGTAAAGAATGTCAGCAAGAAAAGCAGGATGCGAATTGCCGTAGCATCCCAGCCCATATAAGCGGCAAATCCGCCGGCCACACCTCCGATTATCTTATTATCCGGATCGCGCATCAGGCGTTTACGTTGAACCTTTGGCTCATCTTGCGGGGTTGTTTCTGTTGATTCTTTTTCATCCTTCGAATCCTCATCAAACAAATCCTCCGGCTTTCCCATCCGCCGGATGATATTTTCTACCTCTTCAATCGTAATCACTTGATACCCTAAACGGATACGCTCGTTGAAAAGCTCGGAGATACGCATCTCGAAATCGTTTAATATTTCTTCTGAACCCTCTTCTTTCCGGAAATGAATCCGCAGATTATTCAAATATTTGTCAAGCAGTTGGTATGCATCTTCATCAATATGAAAAACCGAACCGCCTAAATTAATGGTAAGCGTCTTTTTCATGTCTATGTCTTTTAATTGTTCTTAATATGGTTGATTGTTTCTGTAAGTTGGAGCCACGAAGCCTCCAACTCTTTCAAAAACTCCTCGCCTTGCTCTGTCAATTTATAATACTTACGAGGTGGACCTTGTGTAGATTCTATCCATTGATAACTTAGAAATCCACTATTTTTAAGCCGAGTCAGCAATGGATATAAAGTCCCTTCCACTACAATTAAGCGAGCTTCCTGCAATTTCTGGATGATATCTGAACTGTAAGCCGGCTCTTTCTTTAGCAAAAGCAAAATACAATATTCGAGCGTTCCTTTCCGCATCTGAGATTTTACATTTTCCGCATTCATTGCCTTCCATTTATGTTTCACGCCACAAAACTAAGCCAAGCATAGATATTATGCAATACAAGCTACTGATGTTTAATACAAATTAACCCATATTCCCATTAATACACAATCTCTTTCTGCCCGGATATACTATTTATCTCCAAAACCTTTAAGAAAAAGGAGACATAGCAAGAATGAAAAAATACAAATATTTACCTAAAAAACATAGGCATATTTAAATGATAATATGGTTATCTTTCAAAGAAAAGATAGTTATATTCCAAGAGTAGATTAGGCTCTTATTTTCATCGGCATGAGTAATCTTCGTTGAATTTCGCCCAATCCTGCCTCTTTATAATGAAAAAGAAACATAGATCACAAATCAACTTCATTTCATTCACAAATTAATAAAAAATCACTCCGCCATTTTATAATTAAATAATAATATGTAACTTTACGTCGAATATTTAATCTATTAAACATTTGCTTATGCGAAAACATTTATATAATTCATCTCTCATAAAAAACAACAGAGTAAGAATATCTTTTTAATAACCATTAAATACACATTTATTATGGTGAAACATTTTAAACCTATCAGTCTAATTCTTGCAGGAGCAACTTGCTTGCCCATATTGTCGTGGGCGGAAATAGCTCCTCCCAAGTCTATCACAGGAGTGTCCCAACAGGAAGGAAAACTAACAGGAACCGTAACAGATGAAATGGGACCTGTTGTTGGAGCATCGATTGTTGTGAAAGAAACAACAAATGGAACTATTACCGACTTTGATGGTCATTTTACATTGGAGGGTCTGAAAAAAGGAGATATTATTCAAATTTCCTATATCGGTTACATTACACAGGAGATTTCCTATACGGGACAAACGACGCTTTCTGTTTCAATGGCTGAAGATTCCAAAAGACTGGAAGAAGTAGTTATATTGGGCTATGGAGTCGGACAACGCAAGCAAGACTTATCTGCATCTGTAGGCGTGCTGAATAATACGGAGGAATTGGCAATCCGTCCGATTACCTCTACCGAGAGTATGTTGCAGGGACAATTGGCAGGTGTTACAGTTCAGGCAGACGGTGGAGACCCAACCTCTACGCCTTCCATCGTAATCCGCGGTCAAGGCTCCCAAAATGGGGACAATGTACTTTGGGTTGTTGATGGTGTTCCCGGAGCTCCAATTGCGTCCATAAACGATATCGAGTCAATCGTAGTTTTGAAAGATGCTGCCTCTGCCGCTATTTATGGAGCACAATCCGGAGCGGGTGGAGTTGTCTTGGTAACAACGAAAAAAGCGAAACAAGGAGAACCGAGCGTATCTTATGATGCCACATTTGGCGTGCGTAAGGCCAGCAATCTAATCACTCCGCTGAATGCTGAGGAAGAAATTTTAATGCGTCAGTTGTCATATGCCAACGCTGGGATGACTCTTCCAACAGGTTGGGATACGTCGCGTAACCCATGGATTGCAACTACTCGTACAAATTGGATGGACGAGATTTTCCGGACTGCGTTTTATCAACGGCATAATGTAGCTATCAACATGGGAACGGAGAAGGCGTCTCATCGTGTTTCCTTCGCTTATGATGATGACCAGGGAACATTGCTCAATACATTTAATAAGAACCTTTCGTTGCGTTATAATGGTAGCTATCAAATTAACAAATGGGTGAAGATTACTGAGGATTTTGTTTGGAAAAACAATGAGCAACGCGGTGCCAATACGGATAGCGGTTATACGGGTGTTATTCTCTCAGCAGTATATATGCCTTCCAGTGCCACCGTTTACAATCCTTTAGATGGAACTTATGGAGGCACAACAACAGAAGACCCAGATTATATCGCACAATATGGTTCAAACTTCTCCGATATTCACGGGGACGCCGTGAACCCTGTTCGCATATTGGAGGCAGATAATCAATACAACCGGACTAGTGATATATGGAGCACTAGTAGTTTAGAGATTGCAAACGTTATCCCAGGTTTGAAGTTCATAAGCCGTTTTACCTATAATATAGAAAGCAACTTATATAAAAACTTCTCGCCTATCCGTGATGAAGTTGGTAAACCTGATTTGACAAACCGACTGGATGAAACCACCTATCGCACGGATCAGTGGAAAACAGAGAATACATTGACCTACGATAATACATTCAACAATAAACATACAGTCGGGGCTTTGTTCTCTACTACGGCCGACCATTATAATAGTCGAGGCATAGAAATTGAAGCTACCGATTTAGCAGATGAATCCTATTATTTGCAATATTTATCATATGCGAATAATATCTCATCAATTGATTATCTAACAGGTCCGGATGCTAACGTATCTTTGATTGCTCGTTTGGCATACTCTTATGATGACCGTTATTTCGTAACCGCCTCTTGGCGTCGTGACTACGCAGGACGTTTGCCGAAAGAGAATAATTATGGGGACTTTCCTGCTGCAACCGCTGCCTGGAAAATATCTAACGAGACATTCTTTCCTAAAAACGAAGTGGTTAATTTATTAAAACTCCGTGCTTCTTGGGGTCGCGTAGGAAACTTAGGTTCGATTGGATACAATTACAAATCTTCCGTCTTGTCTAAAGACAGTTGGCTAGAGCAAGCACAGTATGGCGTAGAATCAAACACTACATGGGGTAATTTCGTTTATTATTCTACAGCATTAAATCCGGATCTAACGTGGGAAACTTCCGAGCAATGGGATTTAGGATTGGATATCGATATGTTTAAGAATCGTTTGGTTATGTCATTTGATTATTTCGATAAACGCACATTCAACTTAATCCAATCTCAAACCATGAACTGGCCTTCCACCATAGGACTTGACGCGATGTTGGTCAACGAAGGGGAAGTACGCAACCGAGGTTTCGAAGCTCAGCTCAATTGGAATCATCAAGTGAATAAAGATTGGTCTTATTTCGTATCCGGAAACTTTTCCTATCTGAAGAACTGGGTATCCGATATTGGCGTTAAAAACGAGGATGGAACAGCGGGTGTATGGACAGGAGATGGTAGTTTTCGTAATATTCCGTATATCTACCAAACCGCAGAAGGCGAACCTTTGAACTCTTTTTATTTGATCAAGACTGACGGTATTTTCCAAAGTGATGAGGAAGCAGCCGCTTATGTAGATAAGGACGGAAATCGCATCCAACCGAACGCCCAAGCCGGTGACTTGAAATTCGTCGATGCAAACGGTGATGGTGTGATTGATGACAATGACCGCCAATATTGTGGAAGTGCGACACCAAAAACAACCTTCGCGTTTTCCGCTGGATTTACATGGAAGAATCTCTCTGCTAACGTCATGTTCCAAGGTGTAGGTGGAGCACAAGCTTTTTATGCCGCCAAATATATGTTATTAAGTGACGTGGATGGAAACTTCAATCGTTCCAGTGAGATATTGAATGCATGGAGTCCGACTAATACGGATTCAGATATTCCTCGGCTTTCAAAAAACGACCCAAACGGTAATTTCAGTACAGCATCAGATTGGTACTTGGAGGATGCTTCTTACTTACGTCTGAAGAACTTAACCATATCCTACAATCTTACCGAACTTATGCGCAAATGTACACATTTCAGCGAACGAAACAGTACTCTTTCGGTTTATTTCAGCGGTGAAAACCTCTTTACTATTACGGGATATTCAGGTATGGATCCAGAATGCGGAGGTTGGGATGCCTTGAAATATCCAGTCTCTCGTATATTCTCTTTCGGTTTGAAACTGACTTATTAATCAAATACGTTTATCATAATAAAGAATCATAAGATGAAAAAATATATTGTATTATTATTAGCTTTGTCGGCGTTGCTGGAAGGGACTACCTCTTGTAGTGATTTTTTGGACGTACAATCGGAAGGAAACGCTACGACCGACAACTATTTCACTAATGACCAACAAGCAATAGATGCTATTGACGGCTTGTACGAGCGTTTCCATCAAGAAGGATGCTATGGTCGTGAATTATTTTGGGAACAAGGCGCTGCTTGTGATGTTGTATGGGGGCGAACCCGTGGTTATAATACTTTAGCAACATTTTCTTACACAGGAGAGGAATCTCCATTGACTGATGTTTTCGACCGAATGTATTCTACGATGTCTCGTGCAAACTGGGTTATTCAAGAGTTGGTGAATAAAGAACAAACAGAAGAATTGACAGATATCGAGAATCGTAGCTTGGGAGAGGCTTATTTCTGCCGTGGTTGGGCTCATTTCTTGATAGCATATCGTTATGGCACTGGTGAGCAAGGAGTTCCTTTTGTCCGTTATGAAGATTTTTCCGATGGATACGATAATTCCATTCCTCCCCAGCGAGAAACTGTGATGGAAAACTACCAGTTAATCGTCGAGGATATGGATAATGCTATTGCACGTTTGCCTCGCTTCGAGGAATACGATGCGGATGACCGAGGACGTGCTCATCAGGCTGCTGCCGTAGCGTTCAAAGCTAAAGTTTATGCATATTGGGCGACATGGGATGAATCCCAATGGGACAATGTAATCACAATGGTAGACCTATTAGAAACAGAATATGGTCGTGACTTAGCGGCCACATTCGATGAATTATTCTCTTCAGATTTCTCGGATTTTTGGAATGATGAATACCTTTGGACTATTCCAAGTAACGGAGGTTCTCTACCAGGAGGCTCTGAATTCCCAGGCGTTGTCCTAGAAAACCAAGGATGGGGATATTATAATGGTTGGGGACAGAACAAACCGACTCTCGATATTTACGAAGAGATGTTAAAAGATGGTGTAGGAAATGACCGTTTAGTCCGTTCCATCCTTGAATATAATCAGGAATTTCAATTTTTTGGAGAGACTCGTCGTTTCTATTCCTCTTCTGATTTGGAGGCAGGTTTTCAGATTAATAAATATATGGACCCATTTAAATATGAAGATCCTACGGGAAATGGATACGTGAGCACCAATGGAGATTGGCCTACAGCACGCTTGAATTTCCCAATCATTCGCTTCGCCGAGATGTTATTGTTCCGTGCTGAAGCCTACTTGATGACCGGACAAGCTGGAAACGCCACTGAGGATATCAATCGAATTCGTCTGCGTTCTAACTTGGATCCTCTTTCAAGTACGGCTACAATGACAGATCTTTACCACGAGCGTCGTTGTGAGCTAGCGTTTGAATTTACGGATCATTTATTTGATTTGAAACGGTGGCATCGTTCCAGTAACAGTGAAATCAAGGCATTAGCAGAGGAAGAATTGAACTCCCGTCCACGAGTCCGTTTTTACGAAGATCGTACAGATCCCGAGTCTGCGTTTGAGATAGGTTATTACCAAGATTACACGAACAAAAACACCTATCAGGATTATATGATGGTATTTCCATATCCAAGTGAGGAGATTACCAAGTCCAACGGTCAATTGAAACAGAACGCCGGATATTAAAAATTTGATTCTAAAAGGAGGAAAACCAGGAGGGTACATTTTAAGTACCCTTTGGTCTTTTCATTCCCGGCTTTGGTGACATTTGTTTCAAGCGCAGGAAAGATCGTTACCTATACTTGGATCTACATCAAACGTTGAAAACGAGTCTAGGCTCCCTTGTTAGTTCCCCGTCTTTTTTCAATAAGTAAAAAGTGGATAATTCAAATAGGTGATTTACCTTTGCAAAATAATATAAAATGGAAAACCTATCATGAGATTCATTCTAACATTATTTTCCAGCTTATGCACGGGGCTTATCTGTTTACTTACTGCATGTGAACAAACGCAGGTATCTCCTATCAACTCCGTTGACCCGTTCATTGGTACGGGTTTTCATGGTCATACTTATCCGGGAGCAACAGCCCCTTATGGCTCAGTTCAACTGAGCCCCGACACTCGAAGAGAAAATTGGGACGCATGCTCTGGTTATCATTACAGTGACTCCACATTGATGGGATTCTCCCATACGCATTTGAGTGGTACAGGATGCATAGACTTTGGAGATATCCTATTCCGCCCATCCGTTCAAACACCGTTAGCTTTCTCTCACAAGGACGAGAAAGCCTCGCCTGGCTATTATTCTGTCAACTTGAAAGAAGCAGATGTATTAGTGGAATTAACCGCCACCCCACATGTTGGCGTACATCGTTATACCTACTACAAAGGGATAGAAGCCACGTTGGTAGTAGATATGAATCATATGCTAGACAACGAATATCTGTATGAAGGTTGGGTTAAGCCTGTCGGGGAAAACGAACTCACCGGCATGAGGCGAACTCGGGGTTGGGTAGATAATCAATATATATTTTTCGTAGCACGCTTTTCCCACCCATTTTCATCATACGAGCAATCCTCCGAACAACAAGTGATACTTTCCTTCGATAATACAAACAAAGAGCCTATTATTTGCAAGGTCGGAGTGTCTATCGTAAGTGAGGAGAACGCCCGTCAGAATCTGGAGATAGAAACCGATTCTTACGGTTTTGATTTCGATGCAATTTATCAGAAGACTCGCGCCAACTGGGAGAAAGAATTGAATGTCATTATGATAGAAGGAGGGACGAACGCTCAGCGTATAAATTTCTATACCGCATTATATCATAGCAAAATCATCCCCAATATAGTGAGTGACGTGAACGGACAATATCGTCGGCATGACATGAGTATCGGAACAGTTCTTTCCGAACACCGTCAGTTCTCAACTTTCTCCACGTGGGACACCTTCCGGGCATGGCATCCGATGATGACCTTATTGGATACAACTTTGGTGAATGATATGATCCAATCGTTCTTGAATATATATGACGCTAGCGGGGAACTTCCTCTTTGGCCTTTGTCTGCAGGTGAAACCAACACAATGATTGGATATCACTCCACTTCCATCATCACTGACGCTTACCTGAAAGGCATCCGAGGATATGACGCGGAACACGCTTTCGAGGCCATGAAAAATTCCGCAGAGAAAAACAAGAAAGGAGCAGACTACCATATAAAAAATGGTTTCATTCCAACAGACATTAAGAAAGAGTCTGTCTCCTGCTTATTGGAATTTGCATACGACGACTGGTGTATCGCCCAGATGGCTAAGATATTAGGACATATGAACGATTATGAGACCTTTATCGACCGTTCACAAAATTACATCAACGTATTCGACGGCAGCTCTCGGTTCTTCCGAGGTAAACGATTGGACGGAAACTGGGAAACTCCTTTTGACCCGTTCGCCATCGGACGATCCTACACGGAGGCCACGGCTTGGCAATATCGTTTTTTCGTTCCTCATGACATATTTGGACTGACTCAATTGTTCGGTGGACGGGAAGCATTCATCGCTAGTTTGGACAGCTTGTTTACAGTAACATCCGAAGTAATAGGCGACTTGGAAGATATCACCGGACTTATTGGGCAATATGCTCATGGCAATGAACCGAGTCATCACATGGCCTATTTGTACAGTTATGTAGGAAAACCATGGCAAACACAGGAATTGACTCGCCGCTTGCTGGATGAAATGTATCAACCCACTCCTGATGGCATCATCGGTAACGAAGACTGTGGTCAGATGTCCGCATGGTATATCCTGAGTAGTCTTGGTATTTACTCCGTTTGCCCAGGTAGTAATCAATTCGTCCTGACTACACCGCTCTTCGACAAAGTAACCATCCAGTTAGGAAATGGGAATACATTAACTATTACAGCCAACCAACCTACCAAAAACAAATACATTACAAAGGTGTCCTTGAACGGAGAGGAAATCAAAACATGCTATATCACCTACGAACAATTAATGCAAGGTGGCACGCTCGACTTCACGCTATCAACGACACCCGACAAAACGTGGGGCATAACTCCTGATGCCGCTCCTTATTCCTATACGGAGCAGCCTACGGTTTCCATCCCTTATATAGCAAACGACTTAAACCTATTCGAAGGAACAACCAGGGTTGAAATTCAATCCACCACACCCGGAGCAATCATCCGTTTTACGTTAGACGAATCTGAACCGGACGAGAACGCTCCTTTATACACCAGTCCCATCATTCTACCCACGACAATCACCATCAAAGCGAAAGGGTACAAAGAAGATTTCGTTCCAAGCCGTACCTGCTCCATCCGGGCAACAAAAGCGGAACTGATGCCTGCCGAGAATGTAAAGCCGACTACACATGGCGTAACATACAACTATTACGAGGGGGTATTCCAGCAAACTACCGACCTAAAAAAAGCAAAAGCGATGAAAACCGGTACGATGCCAAAGCCTTCTATTAAAGAGGCTGAGCAAGAGGATCATTTTGGCTATATCTTCACCGGCTATATCTACGCCCCAGAGGACGGCGTATATGAATTCACTACACGCTCCGATGACGGAAGTGTACTCTATATAGGGAACAAAAAAGTAGTGGACAACGACGGGAGCCACGCGGTAATCGACGCATTTGGACGTATTCCACTCCACAAAGGTTATCACTCCTTCGCACTCTATTATTTCGAAGATTACGAGGGAGAGCACCTGAGCTGGAGCTGGCGCACGCCAAGCATGAGTGAGCGGAAAGACATTCCTACAGAAAATCTGTTTCTCCCGATACAATAAGCGTATATTATACACTACAAAAAGATTTCCAAAATGGGATAACGCATCGGAAGAGTTTGAATAAGGGGAATATATATTTATAAATATTTAACATAGTATTTTTATGAAAACAAAACTATTTACTATCGCGTGCGCTATCATGCTATTCCTCACGGGAAACATACCAGACGCCGTTGCTCAAAACCGTAAAGATAAAGAACAAACGTATGTGTTGGAGAACCCTTATGAGGTCAAAAAATTGACTCATCCAACCGGAAAAAAAATCAAAAACGTCATCCTGATGATCGGAGACGGAATGAGTCTCATGCATATGTATTCTGCTTGGACTGCCAACCGAGGTAAGCTTTGGCTAGATAATGCACAATATACAGGCTTCTCCAAGACCTATTGCGCCAACCGCCTGATCACCGATTCTGGTGCCGGAGGTACTGCATTGGCGACAGGCCACAAAACGAACTACCACATGGTAGGCGTAGATCCAGAGGGGAAGCCATTGGAATCTTTGGTAACTTTGGCGAATAAAAAAGGACTGTCAAGCGGTATCGCTGTGACCTGCCGATTGTGGGATGCCACGCCCGCTGACTTTTGCTGCCATAATATTGACCGCGATCAAGAGGAAGAAATTGTGGCAGACTACGTGACTTGCAGTGTGGATTATGTGTTCGGCGGCGGTTCCAAGCTATTCAAAAACCGCACGGATGGACGCGACCTCTTCAAAGAACTCCGTGAAAAAGGCTATCAGACCCCCCGCAGCTGGGAGGAACTAGACAGTATCAAAGAGGGAAAGGTTTTTTGTGTGACTGACACGGTGGACACACCACTTCCCACAGAACGCGGCGACCTCTTGGCACGTGCCTCGATGAAGGGTATCGAGCTGCTAAACCAGAATCCGAACGGCTTTTTCCTGATGGTAGAAGGCTCTCAACTGGATGACTATGGGCATTTCAACGACCTCGACCTCTTGATGCAGGAGACCCTCGACTTCGACTGCACTATCGGACGCATCTTTGAATGGGCGGCACAAGATGGTGAAACATTGGTGGTCGTAACGGCCGACCATGAGACTGGTGGCCTCACATTGGTGGGTGGCGACCTTAACGAAGGCAAGATCATTTGTAAGTTCTCCACCAGCGATCATAGTGGAGTGATGGTACCCGTCTACGCTTTCGGTCCAGGAGCGGAGAACTTCACGGGTATTTTTGAGAATACAGATATCTTCTGGAAGATAAAAAAATTATTGAACCTATAAATACCATTTATCATCCCATGGCAACAAGACGAGATTTCTTAAAACAATCCTTTTTGGCAGCTGGGGTAGCTTCCGTACCAGCTACTCATTTGTTAGCCCAAGAAAAACGGGAAGAAAAATTGCCGAAATACAACCTCCCATACAAGAACACCTACCTGAAAGAATCGTTCGTGACAGAAAACACGTTTCGTACTGCCACTCCGGAGACCATCACACCTGGAACCTTCGAAGAAGCAAAAAAAATCCTTCCTAACCCGATATGGACGGGACATGAAAAAGAAATCGAAATGTACTGGAAAGCTTGGCAAATCGGCATTGGCAATATCAAGGCTCCGGAACCTGGTTCCGGTTTTGTGAGTAGTTATCTGGACGTAGCCTATAACGGCAATATTTTCATGTGGGATTCTGCTTTCATGATGATGTTTGCACGCTTCGGCACCCACTTTTTCCCTTTCCAGCGTACACTGGATAACTTCTACGCCAAGCAGCACCCTGACGGCTTTATCTGTCGCGAGATCAAAGCAGATGGAGCAGACTGCTTTGAGCGTTACGATCCAACCAGTACCGGCCCCAACATCCTCCCATGGAGTGAAATCGTCTATTATAAACAATTCGGAGACCTCGACCGCCTACACAAGATTTTTCCCGCCCTTTGCGCCTACTACAAATGGTTACGCCTAAACCATACGTGGCGCAATGGAACCTATTGGACTAGCGGTTGGGGCACGGGTATGGACAATATGCCACGCGTGGAGGAAAAGTACAATCCTATCTACAGTCATGGCCACATGATATGGTTGGATGCTTGCCTACAACAATACTTCACAGCTGGCCATCTGCTGGAAATGGGGTTCTACCTTGAACGCTGGCAGGAAATTGAGGATTTTGAGGATGAGCAGAAAATGCTAAAAAAATACATCAACGAGAATCTCTGGGACGAGAAGGAACACTTCCTGTTTGATCAATACGCAGACGGACGACTATGCGGTACCAAAGGAATCTATGCTTATTGGGCGTTGTTGACTGACGTACTCTCCAAAGAACGGCTGGATGCATTCGTAGCGGAGCTGGACAACAAGGAAACTTTCAATCGCTTGCACCGTATTCCTTCCCTCGCCGCCAATCATCTGAAGTATAAAGACAACGGACGCTATTGGCAAGGAGGTGTATGGCCAGGAGCTACCTATATGGTCATCACTGGTTTGTTGCAGCAAGGTTACCGTAAGCTGGCTTACGAGATCGCTCGTAATCATTACGACAACGTATTCAAAGTATATAAGAATACCGGCACGTTCTGGGAATATTATGCTCCTGAGCATGAGGAACCAGGGTTCATGGCACGTAAAGACTTTGTCGGCTGGGGTGGATTGGCACCTATTGCAGGACTAATTGAACAAATCTTCGGCATCCGCTCTAATGTATATGAGAAGCAACTAACCATCGACGTAAACCTAACGGAGGAGTATGGCATCGAACGCTATCCGTTCGGCCTCGACGGACTGGTATCTGTCAAAGTCAAGTCCCGTTCATCTATTACGCAAGAGCCACAGGTAGAAATCACAAGTGACATACCTTTGGAACTAACTGTCCTTTGGGGAGATAAGAAAAAGATAGTATCCGTGAAACCCGGTACGCAAACGATTTAATCCATAAAATAAGATGAAACAGGTTTTAGCTTTATACACAACAACCCTCGCTATCTGCATGGGCTGTTCCTCTTCGAGTATAAAAGAGCATAACAAACAGAAACGAGATGTCACCTTTATCGTGGCAAGTGATCTTCATTTCGATCTTCCTCCGGAAACAGACCAATACTATCACGTGATCACTATGAACCGCGTACCAGGAAATTTCACTTTCCCAACCGATTCCGCTGCTCTTGGCATAGCCGGTGAGACCGTGCAGAAAGTGGACGGTGTGATTATTGCCGGAGATATATTTGACAAGTCTGCTCCCGAGATTCTATCTTTGTATCGAGAACGCTACGAGACGGGAAAGAGCGAGAAGACTATCCACTATCCTGTGTATCCCGGTTTCGGCAATCACGACATCGATCCAGTGTCAGAAAAACCGGATGAGAACTTGAAAGGACGAGCTTTTTCCTTGCATTATCTGGATTCCATCCTCAACGATAAGCTGATAAAAAAGGAAATCCTGAACCTGCACACCCCCAGTCGCAGCTACTCGTGGAACGTGGGTGACGTGCATTTCGTGCAGGCACAACGCTTCTCCGGTGATACGGGCTATTGCAAGGAAAGCAATCTCGATTGGCTGGCAGAAGACTTGAAGCAATATGCTTCGAAGGGTAATCCAGTAATCTATATTCAACATTACGGCGTAGACTCATGGGCGATTAAATGGTGGCCACAGGAAGCCCGCAATCATCTGTTCAACATCTTAGACCAATATAACATCGCTGCCTTCCTAGTAGGGCATACACACGAAGCTTCCTTGCAATATTACCGTGGCTATCCGATTTATCAGGTGAACAATGCTTGGCCGGATAAGGATGGCAACGGTTCTTTCGCCGTCTTACGCATTAAGGAGAATGCTATCTCCGTGGCAAGCTGCCGCTGGACTGATAACAAAGGGAACTTCGAGGTCGTAGGTCCTTACCTTAGCGACACCCTTCCACACCGCATCAATCAAGAAATCCATTACAACGCCTTTTCACATAACGATTATTGGCGAGAAAATCCATTGCAGGACGCATTGGCGTTCCGTTACAACTGTGTGGAGGCGGATTTATGGTTAATCGATGACGAATTGTATGTCTCCCACGAACGCCCGGAACCGAATCCTGCCATCACCTTCGAGAATCTTTATCTGAAACCGCTAATGGCTCGCATACAAGCGAATGGAGGTAAGGTATATCCCGGGAGCAACCGTCCGTTCTACTTGATGGTAGATTGCAAGGCAAGTGGTGAAGAAATGTACAAGGTGCTGAAGAAACAGATAGAGCCTTACAAAGAATATTTTTGTTCCGTGAACAATGGTGAGTACAAAGAGGGTGCCATCCTGTTCTTTCTCTCCGGAGACCGCCCGATTAAGAGCCTCCCGAAAGAGAATAACCGCTTCATTTTCCTCGACGGGCAGATTAAAGACCTTGGACAAGGTATTCCAGCTTCGCTCGCCCCAGTGGTCAGCGATAATTACGAAGATTTCTTTACATGGGACGGCTCCGGCGAGATGCCAGCCGATCAATTACAGAAAATGCGTGAAATTATCCAGAAAGTACACGACGAAGGAAAACTTTTCCGCTGGTGGGGAGCGCCAGATACAGAAACTTTCAAGCGCCTTTTCATCAAGGAAGGAGTCGATCTCGTAGGAGCTGATGACTTGAATGGATTATACAATGTCCTATGTGAAGAATAATTTTTGGGTTTGAAAGAGCTCTAAGATTAGGCATAAAAGTAATAAATATAGGCATAACTATTTTTTGCTTGAGCCATTCCACCAGAAAGTCAAACCGGGCACTTGACAATCCGTTTTATTCTTTGTACTTTTGCAAGTCATAAAAAAAACGGAAAGAAATGGAAGATGAATTTGATATAAGAAATGCTAGGATGCCGGAAAACGAGCATGAATACGAGAATGCGCTCCGCCCGCTTTCGTTTCACGATTTCAGCGGTCAGGCGAAAGTGGTCGAGAATCTGAAAGTGTTCGTCATGGCTGCACGAATGCGCAAGGAAGCGCTTGACCATGTACTACTGCACGGACCTCCCGGATTGGGAAAGACAACTCTCTCGAACATCATCGCAAACGAACTGGGCGTAGGATTTAAAGTTACATCCGGCCCAGTATTGGATAAACCGGGTGATTTGGCAGGAGTATTGACTTCATTAGAGAAGAACGATGTGCTATTCATTGATGAAATTCACCGGTTGACTCCAGTCGTGGAAGAGTATCTTTACTCGGCGATGGAAGATTATCGTATTGACATCATGATAGATAAAGGGCCTAGTGCACGTTCTATCCAAATTGATTTAGCACCTTTTACGCTGGTGGGAGCTACTACCCGTAGCGGATTGCTGACCAGCCCGCTTCGTGCCCGCTTCGGCATTAATCTTCATTTGGAGTATTACGATACATTGACATTGACAAAGATCATCCTCCGGAGTGCCGACATATTGAATGTGCATTGCGAACTGGAGGCAGCAAAAGAAATAGCTTCACGAAGTCGTGGAACGCCCCGTATTGCCAATGCCCTGCTTCGTAGGGTACGCGACTTTGCCCAAGTGATGGGAAGTGGAACGATAGACAAGGCTATTGCTTGCTATGCGTTGGAGGCGTTGAACATAGACCGCTACGGATTAGACCAGATAGACAATAAACTATTGACAACGATTATTGATAAGTTCAATGGCGGTCCGGTCGGATTAACCACTATTGCCACAGCATTAGGTGAAGATGCCGGAACCATCGAAGAGGTGTATGAACCCTTTCTCATTAAAGAAGGGTTCCTAAAACGGACACCACGCGGACGGGAAATTACCGAACTGGCATACACGCATCTGGGACGTACGCACGACTCGGGAGATGGACAAGGACTGCTGTTTTAGCAATTGATAATTGACAAGTTAAGATGGCTAATGGCATGAGGCGGTTGGCAAAAGAGACCGCAGTTTATGGATTAAGTAGTATCATTGGACGATTCTTAAATTGGTTGCTGGTTCCGATATATACCCGTGTATTTACAGACACAGGAGATTTCGGGATTGTAACGAATTTGTATGGATGGGTGGCACTTCTTTTGGTATTGCTCACCTGTGGCATGGAAACCGGTTTTTTCCGTTTCATAAATAAGAAGGAAGAGCAAGAACCAATGCGCGTTTATGCCACGGTAATGGCATGGGTAGGCGGATTGGCATCGGTATTTACCCTGTTTGTTTTACTTTTCCTACATCCAATAGCACACGTATTGGACTATACCGCCCCAACTGAATTCCTCGGCATGATGCTGGTCGTAACAGCGGTAGATGCTTTTTGCTGTATTCCGTTTGCGTACCTTCGTTATGCTGGACAGGCGTATCGTTTTGCCAGTATCAAGTTATTGAATATCTTCCTGAATATCTTCCTGAATATCTTCTTCTTGATAGTTTGTCCTTATCTTTATACACACATGTCGGAGAGTATAGGTTGGTTCTATCGTCCGGATTATGGCGTAGGATATGTATTCGTGGCAAATGTGATAACGACAAGTGTCACTTTCCTCTGTCTGGTTCCCTCGATGATACCCGGTTTCCGTTCTTATCCGAACCGGATATTGCTCAAAGATATACTAAAATATTCTTTTCCAATACTTATCTTAGGTATCGCTGGTATTTTCAACCAAACAGCAGATAAGATCCTTTTTCCACTCTTGTTTGAAGACAAAGTTGAGGCGATGCGGCAACTCGGTATTTACGGAGCTTGCTTTAAGGTGGCAGTCGTTATGGTGATGTTCATCCAAGCCTTCCGTTATGCCTACGAACCATTCATTTTCGCCAAAAACAAGAACGAAAAAAACACGAAGGCATACAGCGAAACGATGAAATACTTCATTATATTTTCACTCTTTATCTTCCTCTGTGTGATGTTCTATATCGACATCATCAAGTACTTCGTAGGGAACCGCTATTACGAAGGATTGCAAGTCGTTCCGATTGTGATGCTAGGAGAGTTCTTTTTCGGCATCTATTTTAACCTCTCTTTTTGGTACAAACTCATCGACCAAACACAATGGGGAGCTTACTTTTCAATTATCGGTTGCATAGCGACCGTTGTGATCATCATCTGCTTCGCACCAACGTATGGCTACATGGCATGTGCTTGGGCTTCGTTCTGCTGTAATTTACTAATGATGCTCCTCTCCTATTTTATCGGACAAAAAAAATACCCAATTGCTTACGACCTGAAGTCTGCAGGCATCTATTTCCTACTTACTACTATATTATATGTTGCAGGAATGTATGCACCGATTGAATCAGAATGGCTTCGATTGCTTTATCGGACAATTTTGTTGGCAGTATTCTTTATTTTCGCTGTGAAGCGTGATTTGCAACGGCATGAATTACCTTATGTCGGAAAGCATTTCAATTAATGATAATTAACG
>CAZOKT010000022.1:0-4907 GCA_964580505.1 uncultured Parabacteroides sp.
TTACATCTTATGTCGAACTCACGTTATTTAAAATCGTTTTTCGTTATATTCGGACAACATCCTGCCTTTCATTTCTTTTTTCTATGAAGTCTGCCTTTTATTACTTAATTTTGCCCCAAATTAAGTAGTATGGACGAATATAAAAAACATATATTGGACGAAATCGACTATCCGGCCGATTTACGCAAGCTTCCAGAAAAAGATTTGCCGGAAGTTTGCGCAGAGTTGCGCCAATATATTATAGATGTATTGTCAGAAAATCCCGGACATTTGGGGGGGAGCTTAGGGACTGTCGAACTGACCGTTGCGTTACATTATGTATTCAATACGCCTTTCGACCGCATCGTATGGGATGTGGGACATCAAGCTTACGGGCATAAGATTCTGACAGGACGGCGCAAGGCATTCCATACTTTACGAAAATTGCATGGAATCAGCGGTTTTCCCAATCCGTCGGAAAGCGAATATGATGCTTTTATTGCTGGACATGCTTCCAATTCCATCTCTGCAGCTATGGGAATGTCTGTAGCCTCAGCCTTGAAGCAGGAGGAACGACACGTAATAGCGGTCATTGGAGATGGAGCAATGACTGGCGGGTTGGCTTTCGAAGGGCTTAACAATGCCTCTGCTAATCCGAATAATCTGCTTATCATCCTAAACGACAACAATATGGCTATCGACCATAATGTAGGCGGACTAAGTCAATATTTGGTAGAAATCATCACAAGCCAAGCTTACAACAAAATGCGGTATGACGTTTATCGCGGACTTCGAAAGCTGAAACTGATGGATGAAAACAGACGGGAAAATATCCTCCGTTTTAATAATAGTTTGAAAGCACTTTTGACACAACAGCATAATCTGTTTGAAGGATTCAGTATTCGATACTTCGGTCCGGTAGATGGACATGATGTAAGATATCTCGTCAAACTTCTGAATGACATCAAAGATATGCAAGGGCCAAAGCTACTTCACATTAGGACTAAAAAAGGCAAAGGATTCAAACCTGCAGAAGAATCGGCAACAGAGTGGCATGCACCCGGACGCTTTAATAAAAAAACCGGAGAGCGCATCTTAGTACACCGAACCGATGAGCCACAACTTTATCAGGATGTATTCGGGCATACGCTTGTCGAATTGGCTGAAAAAGATAAACGCATCGTGGGGATTACGCCGGCTATGCCGACAGGTTGCTCACTGACTTTCTTGATGAAAGCGTTCCCCGATAGAGCCTTTGATGTAGGGATAGCGGAAGGACATGCCGTTACCTTCTCTGCCGGCTTGGCGAAAGAAGGCATGATACCCTTCTGCAATATCTACTCTTCGTTCATGCAAAGGGCTTATGACATGGTTATTCATGATGTAGCCATCCAGAAACTACATGTCGTATTCTGTCTGGACCGTGCTGGATTAGTAGGTGAAGACGGCGTAACACATCATGGCGTGTTCGACCTTGCTTATCTCCGCCCGATACCTAATCTTATCATCTCTTCTCCTATCGATGAATGGGATTTGAGGAATCTCATGTACACAGGTTATATTCAGGATAAACCCTTTGTGATTCGTTATCCTCGTGGTAAGGGTGAGAAAGTAGATTGGCGAAATGAAATGAAAGTCTTACCCATTGGAAAAGGACAGAAACTTCACGATGGGAAAGATATTGCATTATTATCAATAGGTCCAATAGGCAATGAAGCCAAAAAAGCTATCCAGTGTGTAGAGAAAGAAGGCTTATCCGTTGCACATTATGATATGATTTTCCTGAAACCATTGGACGAAGAATTGCTACACGAAGTGGGACAACAATTCCAGAATATAATTACAATAGAGAATGGAGTAATTAAAGGAGGTTTGGGCAGTGCCGTGTTGGAATTCATGGCTGACAATGGTTATATGCCTAAAGTAAAACGTATAGGCGTGCCTGATAAATTTATCGAGCATGGTTCAGTACCGGAATTGTACCATCTTTGTGGCATGGATACCGAGGGCATAGCTAAAGCCCTCAGAGAATTCAAATAACTTAGAAATATCATCAGATAAGCAAATGAGAATTGTTATCGCCGGAGCCGGTGAAGTCGGTACGCATTTAGCCAAGATGCTTTCCCAAGAGAATCAGGATATCATCCTGATGGATTCGGAAGAGGAACGATTAAACAAACTTAGTTCGATGCAAGAGGTGCTTACGGTCATAGGCAATCCGACTTCTCTGAAAGATTTAGTTGACGCCGGTATTCGAAAAGCAGATCTCTTTGTGAGCGTTACACCGGAGGAAACAACAAACGTTACGGCTTGTATTTTAGCACATAGTTTAGGGGTTCACAAGACCTTTGCCCGCATTAACAATTACGAATATTTACAACCTAAAAATAAAGAGCTATTCGAGAAGTTGGGGATTAACTCCATGATTTATCCGGAGATGCTGGCTGCACACGAGATTGTAACTGCCGTAGAACGCCCGTGGGCAAGGCAATACTGGGAATTATTCGGCGGTGCACTTATCCTAATCGGCGTGAAAGTCCGAGAGAATGCCCTCATCGTAAATAAACAGCTCTTCGAACTAATGCCCGAACAAAAGTTTTATCACGTTGTGGCTATCAAACGACATAACGAAACGATTATACCACGTGGTATGGACAGAATAGAGGTTGGCGACTTGCTATTCTTTACCACTACGCGCAATTACATAGAAGACGTGCGTCTTTTGGCCGGAAAGAAAAATCCGGAAGTCAAGAAAATAATTATCATGGGAGGAAGCCGTATTGCCTTGCGTGCTTGCCAATATTTACCGGGTAACATCCGTGTAAAAGTTATCGAAACAGACAAAGAAAAGAGTTTCCGAATTGCCGAGAAGGTACCGGGGAATGTACTTATCATTCACGGAGACGGACGTGACATGGACTTATTGGCGCACGAAGGAATCCAAGATGCCCAGGCTTTCATCGCCTTGACCGAAAATTCCAGTACCAATATCTTAGCGTGCATGGCAGCTAAGCGGTTCGGCGTTTTTAAAACAGTAGCAAAAGTTGAGAACATCGACTATATTCCTTTAGCAGAAAGCATGGATATTGGTGCCGTAATCAATAAGAAACTGATTGCAGCGAGCCATATTTATCAGTTCCTACTAAATGCAGATGTCTCGAACGTGAAGTGCCTGACTTTTGCGAATGCAGACGTAGCTGAGCTGGTTGCACGCCCAAATTCCAAGATTACCAAGAAACGGGTTCGCGATTTGCATCTGCCTAAAGACCTGACCTTAGGTGGACTGATTCGGAACGGCAAGCCGATGATGATTAATGGTGATACGCAAATCGAGGCATACGACCATGTAGTCGTATTCTGTTTAGATACCGCCATGCGTAAATTGGAAGATTATTTTAATTAATCCTCACTCGCAGTATACGATGCTAAATATACGCTTTATATTCAAGATGCTGGGATTGATGTTTATCATTGAGACCTTCTTCATATTCCTTGCTTTAATTGTTGCCTTTATTTATCAAGAAAATGATATTTATCCTTTAGCGTGGTCGGGTGCAATCACTCTCGTTGTCGGACTCATTCTTTATTTTATTGGATTTCGGGCAAACGAACGCTCTGCCGGACGACGCGAAGGTATGCTGGTGGTAACGTTGACGTGGACATTGCTCTCCTTGTTTGGGATGCTTCCTTTCTATTTGGGTAATTATACACATAGCCTTGTCGATGCCTATTTTGAGACGATGTCCGGCTTCACCACTACGGGGGCATCCATCTTTCCGAATGTCGAAGAGCTTCCGGAAGGCATTCTCTTCTGGAGAAGCCTGTTGCAATGGCAGGGCGGTATGGGTATGATTGTCTTTACCGTTGCGCTTATGCCTATATTTGGCGAAGGAGCGTCGCAAATGTTCGATGCCGAATCTACAGGCATCACCCATGAACGTTTCCGCCCACGCATCACACAAGTCGCCAAGCGGTTGTGGGGCATTTATGTATTCCTTACGCTTTTGGTAGTGGGACTACTCTGGTTAGGTCCTATGAACTTGTTTGATGCCGTCAATCATGGGATGACCTGTCTGGCTACTGGAGGTTTCTCCACGAAAGCTGCAGGTATCTCCTACTGGCAATCTCCCTACATAGAATATATCCTCTCTTTCTTTATGTGTGTCGGCGCAACCAACATGACGCTGGTCTATCTCTTCTTCAGTGGCAAGTTCGGCAAGCTGTTTAAAGACGAAGAGGTACGCTGGTTTTATACCCTTGTTGCCATTGCTGTGGTTATTGTTACCGTATGGCTCTACTTCAAAGAAATCTATGTCGATTTGGAGGAAGCATTCCGTAATGCACTGTTCCAGGTTACAACTATCATCTCGACTACCGGCTATACAGCGGCTGATTACATTCCATGGGGACCATTCTTTTGGGTGATTGCGCTTATCCTGATGGTGATTTGCGGTTGCGCAGGTTCCACGTGCGGTGGATTCAAGGTGAGGCGTTTCGTCATTTTATCGAAGAACCTGTTGAACGTCTTTAAGAAACAGACGCATCCACGCGCAGTAGTGCCGGTAAGGTTCAACGGTCGCGTAATTTCTACAGACATCATAGCTCGCGTCTTGGCGTTTGCCTTTGCATACGTCGCGCTGATTGTCTCGGGCTGTTTGATATTGATGGCCGACGGTTCCGGTTTCGAGGAATCCATCGGCGCCGTAATCACCTGCTTGGGCAATGTCGGTCCGGGACTTGGCTCTTGCGGGCCAGCGGGCAACTTTGCCGGATTCTCCGACCTAAGCAAATGGGTGCTCTCGTTTATCATGATGACCGGACGTTTGGAGATATTTACCGTTCTGACGATTCTTTTGCCCGGGTTCTGGAAGCGGTAATATAGACGCTGTTTCTTCTGTCGGGAAGTGTGCCCCACGCCTTCATAGTGC
>CAZOKT010000022.1:5007-17986 GCA_964580505.1 uncultured Parabacteroides sp.
GTAATATAGACGCTGTTTCTTCTGTCGGGAAGTGTGCCCCACGCCTTCATAGTGCATGAACTTACTAACTTCACGGACTCTGAACTTATTAACTTCATACACCGTGAACTTACCGCTTCATGCACTCTGAAATTCTATGATTGTTCCTCACTAAATAACGTGAGTTCGAAATAAGGATGAAAGATAGGAATATGTCGAACTCACGTTGCTTAGAATTACATCATTCCATTTTGTCCACCATTATTATTGCTATCACCATCATCATTACGTATTCCACGTGTAGCTTTCTTGATAGCACTCTTTAACGTACCAAAACGGTAGGTGAGGCTGATACGAAAATCGCGCGACCGCATATAATTTGTACTTACCATATGGAACGCAGAATCTTCCGTTGTACTATTTATCTTTATTTCTTTCCAGAACGGATTGCGGCACGTCAAAGACACCGTCAGTTTCTTGTTCAAGAAGGATTTATTTATAGCAAAATCGGTGAAATACATGGGTGAACGACTTCCCTGTAAGGAAATACGCGGAGAGAAATAACCACCACGTACATCTACGCGCCAATCTTTGGGCAAATTGAATTGTACACCGGCAAACATTCGTCCGCTCCAACCACTGTTGCTCAAATCTTCGTCGCTCTCCATCTTCGAATAATTACCTCCACCATTGAAGATAAAGCGAAGCAATTCTATAGGCGTATAGCTCACATAGAGAGACAATCCGACTTGGCGTGTTTTACCGATGTTGTCGTATGTCGTCTCAGAGATGTTATTATTCATTCGAACGATTTCTTGAATGGAATTGTTTTGAAAACGATAGTTTAAGTTCGCATTCAAATTGAACTTCGTGTTGAAGAAGCTATAATTCATGTGCAAACGGTTGCTCTTCTCCGGGTCTAAGTTCGGATTACCATAACTGATATTTTCCGGGTCTGTTTCGTCTCGATAAGGATTTAAGTTCCCGATAGACGGACGACGGATTCGCATATTGTATCCGATACGGAGTTGCTGAGCCATGTTAATCTTATACGATAACGTTACATTCGGCACCACATTAAAATAACTTGTACTGAAGTTCATTTCCGGCGCATAAGCAAAATTAGCATTCAAGGAAGTACCTTCGGCACGGGCTCCTGCTTTAATACCAAGCTTTCCGATATTTACGGTATAACCTAAATATGCAGAATAGATATGCTGGTTATGCTGAAAGTCGCTATTTGCATCATATTCGGTATACCATGTATGAGTGATAGAATCTTGGAATTGCTGCAAAGTTTCACTATCACTTCGGCGGAAGGTATATTTTACTCCCGCTTCTAAGGTATGACCTTTCCACAGAGGCGTAGTATAATCAAGCTGAAAGGCATGCTCTACGGATGCGGCATCATTAACGTCCCAACGCGGATAAAGGTCATCTTGCCCATACGTTCCTTCTATATTATATAGCTCCGTATAGCTCTCATTATCATTTGGTGTATGGCTGAAGCGATACGAGAGCGTCAGCAATTCATCTTTCTTATGGGTAGAATGCTGATAGTCTACATTGACATCCGTAGAGCCAAACACCGAAGTCGAACGGCTTTTACGGTCAAAACCATATGCAAATTCATCCAGACTATTGCCTTGCATCATATTTACATCATATTCCGTACGAGTAGTTGCTTCTCCACGGAAAAGGTTTACGCCTACACTTAGCAAGTTGAGTGAGTCTATCTCATAGCTTCCCTCGATATATCCGAATTGGAAAGGTCCTTGCCGTTTGCTGCGTCCTTCTTGCGTCAAGAGCGTACGTGTATTCGTATCCGAACCGTATGTCTCACGGACTGAGGATGCATCTGTCCACGGAGAATTCTCATGATTGTACTTGTAATTTGCGGTAATGCCGAACTTACCGAACTTGGCGGATACATAAGCGCCGGCACCCATACGACCCAATACACTGGCATCAGCATTTATGGAAGCTGTATAACCCTCCAAAACATTCCTTGTCGTGATGATATTAATAATACCACCTACACCTTCTGCGTCATACTTTGCCCCCGGGTCGGTGATGACTTCGATATCCTTTACTGAACTGGCCGGCATACTCTTCAATACATCCGCCGGATTGTTATTCATCATGTTAGACGGTTTTCCGTTTACATAAATCTTGAAGTTGGTAGAACCTTGAAGCTGGATTTCATCATTTCCGTCTACCGTAATCATCGGTACTTTACGAAGCATATCCAATGTGTTGCTGGTTTGCGCTTCAGGGTCTTCGTCCAAACTGTAAGTCAATTTATCCATTTCCACTCTTACCATCTTCTTTTGTGCCGTTACGGTTACCTCATTCAGCACTTCACTCTCATCGTGCATATACAATTCGCCCAAATTGAGCGTCTTCCTGTTTCCTAAAACGAAAGTTTTAGAAGTAGTTTTCTTACCTAAAGATTGTAGCGTTATAATGTATTCACCCGGTTTGCTAAGCGATACTTCAAAGAGTCCGTCCAAATCGCAAGCCAACAATGCCACCGATTTATTCGGTGCACTTGCCAACGCAAAGTTTATTGCGGCATACGGAACCGTCTCGCGGCTTAATGAGTCCAATACTTGCCCTTTCACTACATAATCTCCTTTTCCGGTCTGTGCATTCATTGGTAGGGCTATTAACAACATACACAATAAAGTGAATAAATTACATCTCATGTCATCAACACTTTTTAGTTCATTAGTTTAATTAAGTCTATTTGCGCCTGTAAAAGTAATAGAACTAACGAAATGTAAACCTCTCTTAAGTTTAAAGAACACAATGAATATCGATTCTATATTCCCTAATCCTTATTACTTTTAATTTGACGCTTTTTGGACATCCCTCACGTGAAATAGTTTAAACAAGAGAAGAATATTTGCTATTTATTTTTGTTTATTAACAGCCATATCCCCAATTTATGTGGCTAATCCCCATTACCTCTGCAAAACTTTCTGCCTATCTTTTTCCGGCATATACGGCAATAATTCGGGAAAAAGTAGGGAGAAAAAGCAGGACGATATGCCGTGCTTTTTTGCAAACGAGCTTGGGAATGCAAAAGAAAATACGTAGGAAAAACCTCTGCCTTCGGGACTTTTCTTTAACTTTGCCGTTTACAAATAAAAACGGATTAGGTCAGCAGGTTTGAGCGAGCTGTCTTTTTTCGTATGAACTTAACTTATAATCAGAGAGAAATGCACCTGTTTTTTATTTTATTTATTGTACTTTATTTGCTGGGCAATGCCTATATTTACTTTCGTGGCTGGGAGGTTTTGCTTGCGTTTTCCTTACCTACGCGCTGTTTGCTTTCACTCTTGTATTGGGCAGGAAGTTGCTCTATTTTCGGGCTTATTGGAGGTCGAAATCTTCCGGAAGCGGGTGGTTGGATGCATGTAGCATATTATATTTCGACCGGATGGCTGATTTTTACCCTTTACATGGTTTTGTTCCTTTTATTCACTGACCTGCTCCGTGTTTTCCACATTGTTATTAACCATCGGTTCATTATTTGTTTAGGTTTGACTACTATGCTTTTAGGCTATGGTTATTATCGTTATTCACATCCGGATACAAACGTTATCAACATAGATATTAACAAGTCAGTGGAAGGAAACAAACAACTGCGTATAGCCGCAGTGAGCGATCTTCATATAGGTTATGGTACGGATAAAGCACATCTCAAAAAGTATATCCGAATGATTATGGAGACGGATCCGGATTTAATCCTTATCTCAGGAGATTTGATAGACAGCACATTAAAGCCTGTTATAGAGCAACACATGGAAGAAGAACTCTGTTTGCTACATGCGCCATTAGGTGTCTATATGGTACCGGGCAACCATGAATATATCAGTAGGGTAGCACGTTGCCGGAGCTTCGTTGAAGAGAATACTCCAATACGCTGGATGCAAGATAGTATAGCGGTACTGCCGAACGGAATTCAATTGGTAGGGCGGGATGACCGTTCGAACTCGAATCGTAAACCATTGAACCAGTTAACGTCTGACCTGAATCCGGCGCAACCGATATTGCTCTTAGATCATCAACCTTATCACTTGGAAGAAGCCGTAGATGCCGAAGTCGATTTGCAATTCAGTGGACATACGCATGATGGGCAAATCTGGCCGCTCAATCTCTTAACCCGCTCTTTGTTTGAAGTGAGTCAGGGCTATAAGCGAATCGGGAATACACAGGTCTATGTATCGGGTGGATTATCACTTTGGGGACCACCTTTCCGTATCGGCACACGGAGTGAATTAGTCATCTTCAATCTTACCTTCAAATAATAGAGCTTATGAAAGTATTTATTCAGTCTATTGTCGCCCAGCTTTTGCTGAATCCATACATCTATTGGCGAGGCTATCAGGCATTACCGACTCGGCGCAGTTGGCGGATACCTTATACGCTTCTGTTCGTATTGGAACTGGCACTCTACTTCTTTGGGTATTTCTTCCGGAATGAATTGCCTGATGCGATTTTCATTCCGCTGATGAACATCTGTAACACATGGTACATCGGTACTGTCTATCTTACGTTTGGATTGTTCTGCTTGGAAATAATACGTTTCACCCAAAAACGTTGGAAATGGCTTCCCTGCCTGATAGCACGGAATTGGAATAGACTAAAGTTGCCACTTTTCTTCTTATTTATTCTGGCCGATATAACGCTCCTTTACAAAGCACATCAGAATGTAATAAACCCGATTGTCAAGCATATCTACATTGATTTGCCCAAAGGAAGCAGCACGCGAGATAGCCTGAAAGTGGTAATGGTATCGGATATGCATCTTGGTGAAGTCATCCAACGCACACAAGCCGAACGGCTCGTCGAACTGAGTAATGCACAACGTCCGGATATGGTTGTTATGGTCGGTGATTTGCTGGATTATGAATCACGCATAGCAGAGAACCAACAAATTGAACAGGTATTCTATCAGCTGGATGCTCCTTTAGGAATTTATTCGACCTATGGTAATCATGAGTATCGTGCTAATCGTTTTGCCAAAGAGCGTTGGATAAGAAAATTCTCCACGTTGCTGAAGGATTCAGTGGCAAGTCCTGACGGTACATTTTATCTGATAGGACGGGATGATATGGCGAATAAAAAACGTGCATCCCTTCAAAAGTTAGTAGCCAACTTAGATACTACCAAACCTCTCATCGTATTAGACCATCAACCGTGGAGCTTTGCGGAGATGCGTATGAACCGTGTTGATTTAGGTTTGCATGGACATACGCACAACGGACAACTTTGGCCTTATTCTTTGGTGCTGAAATATATCTACGAATGCGCCTATGGTTACTATAGCAAAGGTGGTGTCCAGCATTATGTCTCTTGCGGATATGGATGTGCAGGTCCGGCTTATCGTGTGGGCACACGAAGCGAGCTGATTGTTTTACACATCCGGTTTGTTGGATGAGAAGGATTCCTTTATCTCCTCAAAACAAACAATGGCGTTCTTTTGGGAATAAGTTGCTCGCCGACTTATCTGTCAGTTCATGCAAGGGACATGAAAACAACCCATGCATGGGGTACTTTAGTAGGGCATATATGGGGTACTTTGATGGGTCATGCATGGGTCACAAAACAACCCATGCATGGGTTGTAAAATGAGTCATGCATGGGTCATAAAAGCACCTTTTGACCTTCGTTTGGCAGAGTTTGTGACATTACTTTTCTATTCGAATACGTGCATCAACTGCAAAAATACCCCGTTCAGTAGAAACCAGCGGATTAATGTCCATTTCCTTAATTTCTTTCGCGAAGCGTAGTAAGGTAGAGAGGCGGACTATCAAATCAGCATATAACTGTTCGTCTACGCCCCGCTGACCGCGCGTTCCTTTGATAATCGGGTAGCCCCGTAGCGCGCGAATCATAGAATAAGTTTCACCGTAAGATAGGGGTGCCAGACCGTAAGTAACGTCCTTCAGTACTTCGACAAAGATACCACCGAGTCCACAAAAGACAATGTGACCAAATTTATTTTCATATTTCGCGCCAAGAAAAAGTTCATGCCCTGTCAACATCGGTTGTACCATAACAGCCTGAACACCGGGTAATTTCATCATGCGGTCATATTCTAAACCAAGATGCTCATCGCTTTTGATATTTAATGTTACACCGCCAATATCGCTCTTGTGGATAGGACCTACGACTTTCGCTACAACTGGATAGTGAACCTTCTGTGCGAATGCAAGCAGCTCATCCTTGTCTGCAGAGATAAATTCTTCTACCAGTGGGATATTCGCAGCTGCCAAAAGCTTCCGCACATCATTTGGCTTTAAATAGCCCTCGTCGGGTAATAAGTCAATTATTCGGCGTATTTCTGGTACATCAACGCCGTAAAGCTGGATATCTGTACTGGCTGGTTTGGGAGTGTTGATGACACGCGCCAATGCTGTTCCCAACGTAACTTCGTCGGAGAAATTGACGTGTCCCTTCTTGATAAAGTTCTGGACCTCTGGTCCTGCGGTAACGATAGAGGGCAAAACCGGAAAGATAGGCTTTGTGCATTCTTCCATTTTCTTATGCAGAACTTCGTAAGTATCGTAGAGCTTGACGAGTCCAGGACTGCCAAAAATGACCATTATCAGGTCAATATTGTCGAAACGTTTCTCACAGAAGTCAATCGCGGTGGCGAGATGTTCAGGAGTACCAGTACCAACAATGTCAATAGGATTTCCTACTGCCGCACCCGGATAGAGCTTACTCTTCAGTTCTTCTGCGATGGGACCGTTGAGGTTAGGAACGTTGATGCGTCCTTTCGATAGTGCATCCGCCAGCATGACTGCTGGTCCACCTGCATGCGTAACAATAGCGCAGTTTTTTCCTTTAACCTCTTTCAGTGTGAAAATACAAGCGACAGTAGTTAATTCCTCACGGCTAAAGCAACGGACGATACCGGCTTTGCGAAAAAGCGCCTCGACAGCCGAATCAGAACTTGCGATGGCTCCCGTGTGTGACGAAGCTGCCCTTTTGCCGGACTCTGTGCTCCCAGCTTTAATGGCTGTGATGCGGCATCCTTTGCGAATCAAAGACGAAGCATGATATAACAGTTTATCAGGGTCCTTAATTTGCTCGATATAGAGCATCTTGATTTTGGAGTCGGTAGTCGGATTAAAGTTTCGATCCATATATTCCAGAATATCCTCGACTCCTAATTGTTTGGAATTTCCAACAGACCAAACCGAAGAGAATCGCAATCCTTTCATCAATGCAGACTCGATAATGAACAATGCTGTACCGCCGGAACTGGATATAAAGTCAACACCATCCTTGTGGAACTCCGGAATAGGCTGCGTAAAAACGCCGTGATAATGTGTATTCATGAGTCCGATGCAATTAGGTCCGATGAGTGATGCTCCGGCATCATTGATTATTTTTAGGATTTTATCTTCGATAGCTGCCCCCTCCTTTGTTTCTTCCCCGAATCCAGCGGATATAATAATGAATGCCTTCACTTGTTTTTGTTCGGCTAATATTTTCACCACTTCTAAACACGATTTGCTTGGGATAGCGATAATCGCGAGTTCCGTATTAGGAATATCTTCTACGGAATGGTAAGATTTCAATCCTTGCACATCTGTTTCTTTGGCATTTACCACATATAAATCGCCTTTGTAATTCCCTTCTAATAAATTCCTGACCAGCCGTCCTCCCGGTTTGTGGATATTATTGGAACCACCAACCACTACAATGCTTTTCGGGCATATTAACTCTTGGTTAACCATAACATCTTTTCATTTTTAGGATGAAAATTGCAAATATAGGAATTTTATTCGAACATTTTGTCTATCCCATTGGTGTAATTTTCGGCACTTTTCGTGCTATCTTCTGACGATTTGTTAGCGCAAGGGTTGGCATATTCTTCCGGTATCTCAAAATCCTCTTCTTCTGAGTAACCCAGCGATTTGTCTGCATAGACTTTCTGCATGAATAAACCGTAGATAGGCAAAGCCGAAGCAGCTCCTTGCCCCCATGCCATTTGGTCGAAATGGATAGAACGGTCTTCACCCCCGACCCAGCAACCGGAAACAAGATTTGGCGTGAATCCCATAAACCAAGCATCCGAGTTATTCTGTGTCGTACCCGTCTTGCCGCCCATCGGGGCTGTAATGTTATAACGGTTACGTATTCGGCTACCGGTTCCGCCATCGATTACGCTCTTTAGCATATGGAGCATCTTGTAAGCAGCATCTTCTGTCAGTACTTCGTTCATTTGCGGAGTGAAGTTCGCAATAGTATTTCCGTAAGAATCTTCGATGCGCGTTACATATAAAGGTTTCACGCGGATACCTTTATTCGGGAATGTCGAATAGGCACTTACCATTTCCCCAACAGATACATCCGGAGTTCCTAAGCAAACAGAAACAACCGGGTCGATATGTCCCTGTAATCCAAATGAATGAAGCAGACGAACAAACGTATAAGGAGAGAGTTGGCTCATCAGATAGGCCGTTACCCAATTGTCCGAGTTTTGCAATCCCCATTGAATGCTTACCATTTCACCTATCCGTTTCTTGTTGGAGTTTCGCGGAATCCACAGTTTTCCATTTTCATCTGTCAGCTGTTGCTGTACGTGCAACATCTCATCGCAAGGACTAATGCCCTCTATCATGGCCAGTGAGTAAAGATAGGGCTTGATGGTTGAACCTATTTGTCTCCGTCCGCCATTAATCATATCATATTGGAAATAATTATAGTCAATGCCACCCACATAGGCTTTTACCTGTCCAGTATGCGTGTCCATCGACATGAAAGCTGCGCGGAGGAAACTCTTGTGGTAGCGGATGGAATCCCACGGAGACATTAAAGTATCCACCGGACCATCCCATGTATAGATACGCATATCGATAGGAGTCTCGAACACCTTACGTATTTCTGTTTCCTTCATGCCGTTTTTCTTCATTGAACGGTAGCGGTCGGTTTGGTGCATCGCACGCATCAGGATGGTATCTATTTCGCCCAAGCGCAAATCTTTTGAAAATGGAGCATAGCTGCGTCCTTTCTTCTCTTTGAAGAATTGAGGTTGCAGATATTCACCTACATGCTCGCGCACAGCTTCTTCGGCGTATTGCTGCATACGTGAGTCGATGGTCGTATAGATTTTTAATCCATCTGTATAGAGGTTATAAAATTCGCCGTCCGCCCGTTTGTTCTTGTTACACCAACCGTAGAGCGGTTCTGTCTCCCAAGCAATGGAGTCTTCTTGAAACTTTTGTCCTTGCCAAGAGGCATAATTTTTACGATCTGGTTTCTTGGCAGTGAGCGTCATACGCAGATATTCGCGGAAATAAGGTGCCAGACCATCTTTATGGTCTACACGACGGAAGTGCAGTTTGAGGGGAAGCTGTTTCAGGGAATCACATTCCGCCTTGGTAATGTAATTGGCTTTATACATTTGGTCAAGTACTACATTGCGCCGTCCGCGCGTCCGTTCGTTACGCCGTACAGGATTGTAGTAAGAGGGATTCTTGCACATTCCCACCAACGTTGCCGCTTCTTCTATGCGCAGTGTCTTCGGAACCTTGCCAAAATAGACCGATGCCGCAGACTGAATCCCTACTGCATTGTACAGAAAATCGAACTTGTTGAAATACATATTGATGATTTCCTCTTTCGTGTAGTAGCGTTCCAACTGTACCGCTATCACCCATTCGATAGGCTTTTGGAACAAACGTTCCATGACGTTCTCTGCATTGGGCGAATAGAGCTGCTTGGCCAGTTGCTGTGTGATAGTACTACCTCCGCCACCGCTCTTTTGCATCAGGACACCACGCTTGATGACAGCACGAAACAGACTGATTACATCGATACCACTATGTTTGGCAAAGCGGATGTCTTCAGTCGCTATCAGAGCTTTCACCAGGTCAGGAGAAAGGTCATTGTAGGTTATATAAATGCGGTTGTCGGTACTATGCGCATAGCTGCCTAATGTCTTTCCATCAGAAGAAATGACTTGTGAAGCATATTTGTCTATCGGATTCTCCAACTGCTCTACAGGCGGCATATAACCAATCGAACCGTTGGCAATGGATGCGAATAACACAAAAACGGCAATAATGCCCCCGATGAATAGAGTCCAGAATACAATCAATATACCTTTGGTTATTTTTGATGCCATCATTTATGAATTTGTTCTTTACAATGTGGCAAAGATAGTAAATAATGGGATTTAAATGACGAGGAAACAAGAATATTTTGCTTATGATGAGGGGAGTCCTTCTCTACGGGAAACATACGGTAATGACACTTTCGCCATTACCGTTCATATTTAATTGTCAATTGTCAATTGTCAATTGTCAATTTATTTCTACCTTTGTTCTCAAAACTCTAAAAATGTAAAAATAATGCCGAACATCTCACAACGAGGAGTCAGTATGCCGGCTTCTCCCATTCGAAAGCTGGTCCCGCTTGCAGAAGAAGCAAAAGCACGAGGAATCAAAGTGTATCATCTGAATATCGGGCAGCCGGATATTTCTACGCCGGAAGTCGCAATGGAAGCAGTACGAAATATTGACCGGACTATTTTGGAATATTCTCCGAGCGAAGGTATTCGCAGTTTCCGTGAGAAATTGGTGAAATACTACGCAAAATTTAATATACATGTTGAAGCAGATGACATAATTATTACGACAGGTGGTTCGGAGGCGGTGTTTTTCGCTTTTATGGCATGCCTCGATCCTGGCGATGAAATTATTGTTCCGGAGCCGGCGTATGCCAACTATATGGCATTCGCTATTTCTTGCGGAGCCGTTATTAAAACAATACCTTCAACGATTGAGGAGGGATTTGCGTTGCCATCGATAGAGCGTTTTGAAGAGCTCATTACACCGCGTACCAAAGGTGTATTGATTTGCAATCCGAATAACCCGACAGGCTATCTCTATACACAAAAGGAAATGAATCAGTTGCGCGATATAATAAAGAAGTACGACTTGTTCTTATTTTCTGACGAAGTATACCGCGAGTTTTGTTATACAGGTGCTCCCTATATTTCAGCCTTCCATTTGGAAGGAATTGAGAATAACGTGGTATTGGTTGATTCCGTATCGAAACGTTATAGCGAATGCGGCATTCGTATTGGTGCTTTAATTTCAAAGAATAAGATGGTACGCGAGAATGTGATGAAATGGTGCCAAGCTCGGCTAAGTCCGCCTTTGCTCGGACAGATTGTCGCAGAAGCTTCATTAGATACACCAAACGATTATATGTTGGATGTTTACAACGAATACGTGGAACGCCGCAAGTTTCTAATTGATGGATTAAACCGGATTCCGGGTTGTTATTCGCCTATTCCTATGGGCGCATTTTATACCGTAGTAAAATTGCCTGTCGATGATGCCGAGAAGTTTTGTGCATGGTGTTTAAGCGATTTTGAATATGAAGGACAGACTATCATGCTTGCTCCAGCTTCTGGTTTCTACACAACACCGGGATTGGGTAAGGATGAGGTGCGTTTAGCTTATGTGCTGAAGAAGGAAGATTTGGCAACAGCGTTGGTCATTTTGCGAAAAGCTTTGGAGGTATATAATCAAAGACATTAAAAGAATAAGAAAAGGAGGAAACAAGGGCTTTCGCAATTATGAACTTTGAGCTATTCATAGCAAAGAAGATCCATTTCGGGAAGGAAAAAGGTCGGAAAGAAGCAACGCTGCCTGCCATTCGGATTGCAACAATCGGCATTGCGCTCGGTTTGGCGGTGATGATTCTTTCGGTAGCAATCGTCATTGGTTTCAAAAAGGAGATACGGAATAAGGTTATCGGTTTTGGGTCGCATATCCAGATTATGAACTTTGACAATAATTCTTCCTATCAGACTGTTCCGATTGCAGTCAGCGATTCTTTATTACAGACATTGGCTGCACATCCAAACGTCCGTCATGTGGAAACCTTTGCCACGAAGCCCGGAATGCTGAAAACGGATACAGATTTCCAAGGAATTGTACTCAAAGGCGTAGATTCGCATTATGATTGGACCTTCTTCCGCGACAACCTGAAAGAAGGAGAGATATTCCAATTGGATGAGAAAAAGCTCTCGTCGGATGTCATTATCTCGCGTTATTTATCAGATTTACTGGGATTTAAGGTAGGAGATTCATTTCTTACCTACTTTGTAGATGAGGATGTGCGTGCACGCAGGTTTCATATTACGGGAATCTACGAAACAGGATTTGCCGATTATGACAAGCTCTTTGTCCTTGCGGATATTCGACAAGTCCGTCGTTTGAATGACTGGAATGATGACCAAGTCAGTGGCATCGAATTGCTGGTGAATGATTATGACCGTTTAGACCAGATCGCGGAAGATTTGTATTTTAAAATGACTAATGTGCGTGACCGTAGTGGGCACACTTTCTTTGTCCGTTCTATCAAAGATTTGAATCCTATGATATTCAGTTGGCTGGATGTGCTGGATATGAACGTGGTTGTGATTTTAGTGCTGATGCTGGCTGTTGCAGGTTTTACGATGATTTCCGGTTTGTTGATTATCATCTTGGAGCGAACAAATATGATTGGTATCCTCAAAGCCTTAGGGCAGAACAGCCGGAGTATTCGGAAAGTCTTCTTGTACGTGTCTTTCTTTTTAATTGGGAAAGGCATGCTGTGGGGAAATCTGATAGGCATTCTGATTTGTATATGCCAATCCAAATGGCATATCGTAAAGCTCGACCCAAGTGTTTATTACTTGGATGCCGTACCTATTGACTTGAACATTCTCTCATTAATTCTATTGAATATCGGCACGTTGGCAATTTCCATGCTAATGATGCTCGGCCCTTCCTATCTAATTACAAAAATCAATCCCGCCAAAAGTATCCGGTTCGAGTAACATACCGTTCTATAACTCTATTATATACGGAACAGCGTCTTCATAGTGCACGAACTTACTAACTTCACGGACTCTGAACTTACGTATAACCATACGCCCGCATCACACGCGACTGTTTACAGCGCCGATTACTTCGGA
>CAZOKT010000023.1:0-17962 GCA_964580505.1 uncultured Parabacteroides sp.
CAAAAATGCAGGAATATGTTATTGAGTATTTCGTCAGTTGTTACTTCTCCTATAATGTCTGATAAGTGGTGGATGCATTCGCGAAGGTCTTGTGTGATAAAGTCTCCGGAGAGATTGTTGGTGAGGCCTTCTTCCACCTGGCGGATAGCATCGAGGGCATGCTTTAATGCTTCATAATGGCGGGAATTGCTGACGATGACATCATTTTGGGTCAGCGTAGGGAGTTGTGCCGCTTCAATCAGTCGCTGCTGCAGTTCATCAATGTGTCTTTTTTCTTTAGCAGAGATGGTGATTACTGCGGTTTTATCAGGCAAGGAGAGAGGCTGAATTTCCGTTTCGTCCATCAAATCGCATTTGTTGAGGACAATCAATAGCTGTTTGTCTTGGCAGAGAGGGAGTATCCTGGATTTAAGCTGATGTACTTGTTGTTCCGCCTCGGTAGAGTCGATAAGCCATAAGACAATGCGGGCTTGCTTTATCTTTTGGAAAGTTCGTTCAATGCCCAGATGCTCGATTGTGTCGGTCGTTTCGCGTATCCCGGCGGTATCGATGAAGCGGAAGAGGATACCCTGCAAAGTAAGGGTGTCTTCTATTACATCACGCGTGGTACCATGTATATCACTCACGATGGATTTCTCTTCATTCAGCAGGGTATTGAGCAGGGTAGATTTGCCGGAGTTAGTCTCCCCGATGATGGCTACTGGTATTCCGTTTTTGATGACATTTCCCGCCCGGAAAGAGTGTATGAGCCTTGTGATGACTTCTTGTATCTGTCCGGCCAGCACCCGCAACTCGTCTCGGTCGGCAAACTCCAACTCTTCATGGTCTGCGAAGTCCAACTCCAGTTCCATCAGCGAAGTGATGTGCAGTAATTTTTCGCGCAGTTGTTTCAGCTCCTTACTGAACCCACCGCGCATCTGATTCATGGCAAGGCGATGTTGACCAGCCGAAGTGGAGGCGATGAGGTCGGCTACGGCTTCGGCTTGGCTTAAGTCCATTTTTCCGTTCATGAAGGCTCGTTGGGTGAATTCCCCCGGACGTGCCAGCCGGCAGCCTGCGTCAATGAGGCATTGCAGGATTTGTTGTTGGATATAGAGTGAACCGTGGCAGGAAATTTCCACAGTGTCTTCGCCGGTATAGGAGTGAGGCGAACGAAACAGTGCCGCCATTACATCATCTATGGGCTCATCTCCGTGCCGGATGGTGCCGTATGAGAGTGTATAGGCTTGTTGGTTGGCAAGGGTTTTCCCTTTCTGTCTGGCTGTATATATCCGGTCGCATATAGCGATGGCTTCAGGACCAGATACACGTACCACTGCTATTCCGCCCATTCCCGGAGCGGTGGAGATGGCGCAGATTGTTTCGTTCGTCGTCATGGATTTATACCGTTATCAGTTCGTAATTCTGAGTTCCTATTCCTATCTTCTCCGCGTGAATCAGTCCGGATTGCCAATTGGTGTCTGGGTGAATCATGTGAAACTTATCTTCGCCTTCGAGGTGTTCGTGAGGATGCTTTTCCGACAGGCAATTGTTCGTTTGGAGTAGAGGTGCGTTGCAAACAAGGTCTGCACAAGCTTTATCTAAAGCAACGGGGTCGAACGAAGCTGCGATGCCTAAATCGGGTACAATAGCTGCATCGTTGTGGTTCCAGCAGTCGCATTCCGGCGATACATTCATGATGAAGCTGATGTGAAAGTTGGGCTTATCCAACAACACGGCTTTTGTATATTCGGCTATCTTGCAATTCAGGTTTTCCGACGTATCCCACGAAGCCAATACCGCTCCCTCATATTGACACAAAGCTACACACTGCCCGCAACCCACGCATTTGCTGTAATCGATCTCCGCCTTCCGGTCGGCATTCAAATGAATGGCATTATGTCGGCAATGCTTCACGCATATATTGCAGCCACGACATTTTTCGAGGTCGATGCGTGGCTGGGAGTTCCCGTGTAGTTCCATCTTCCCGGCTACGCTGGCTGCCCCCATGCCGAGGTTCTTCAGCGCACCACCAAAGCCTGTCTGCTCGTGTCCTTTGAAATGGTTCATAGAGATGACAATGTCTGCATCTGCCACCGCCGAGCCGATTTTCGGGGCTTTGCAATACTCGCCGTTAATCTCAATTTCGCGGCATTCCGTTCCCTTCAGTCCGTCGGCAATAATGACCTCGCATTGGGCTGAAATCGGGTTGAAGCCGTTTTCCATTGCGCTCCGCAAATGGTCTACCGCGTTCGAACGGCGTCCCGAATAGAGCGTATTGCTGTCCGTCAGGAACGGTTTGCCGTCCAAGCTGCGGATAAGATTTGCCAGCCGTGCAGCATAGTTCGGACGGATATAGGCAAGGTTGCCCGGCTCGCCGAAATGAATCTTAATCGCCACAAATTGTTCCTTGAAGTTGATGTTGGCTATGCCTGCTCGCTTGACTAATCGTTCCATCTTGTCCAGCAAGTTGCTGTTCGGATTGGTACGCAAATTCGTAAAGTAAACTTTAGATGATTCCATAACACGTGTATTGGTTTTGTTTGCAAATGTAGTAAAATTTTTCTCTCTCCGTTTGCACTGGTAGGAATTTAGGGAATTTGTGGTTTCAGAGGTTCTGCGTGACGCAGAAGCTATGTCGCTGAAAAAATCAGGCTTCTGCGTGAGAAAAAAGTTATGTTTTTCGGAAAACTTTGTCTCTGCGTGGCGCAGAAGCTATGTTTTGGGCAAAAAAACAACTTCTGTGCGACACGGAACGAGAGTTTTTCTCGGAACAAAGGTTTTTCGTGACTCAGAAGCTCCGTTTTTCGTCCGACAAAGCTTCTGCACCACGCAGGAGGGGCAATTTCGGGCAAAAACAGAGCTTCCGAGTCACGCAGAAGCAAAATTTTTTCGCGGACAAAGCTTCTGAGCGTTACAGACGGCTAATATATCCGGCAACCCAGTCGCCGACTTGCTCAGTACCATAATGCGCCCCGCCGACAATCTGAATGTCTGGTGTGCGGACGTTTGCTTCCAGCGATGCCGTTACTGCCTCGCGGACAATCTGTCCTTCGTGTACCAGATTGAAATGCTCCAGCAGCATCGCTACAGACAATATCTGCGCCAACGGATTGGCGATGTTCTTACCTTTTGCCTGTGGCCACGAACCGTGTATCGGCTCGAACACCGGCGTGCCCACACCTACGGAAGCCGATGGAAGCAGTCCCATCGAACCGCTGATGCATGACCCTTCATCAGTCAGAATATCTCCGAAAGTATTTTCCGTTACCATGACGTCGAAGAAGGTAGGCTCCTGAATCATACGCATGGCCGCATTATCCACAAACATATAGTCGGTCAGCACATCCGGGTATTGCGGTGCCATCTCCTGAGCAATCTGCCTCCAAAGACGCGAAGAAGCGAGGACATTGGCTTTGTCCACTATGGTGAGATGTCCGCGCCGACGCCGTGCATAGTCATACGCCACCCGCAGGATACGCTCCACCTCCGGCCGCGTGTACATATTTGTGTCAAATGCCTTGTCGTTGTCTTGATACTTCTCCCCGAAATACATTCCTCCGGTCAGCTCGCGAATGCAAAGAAAGTCGGCTCCCTCCACCAATTCTGTTCGCAGAGGAGACATGTGCAGCAAGCACTTGAAAGTCTGCACCGGCCGGATGTTGGCATACAGTTCCAGCTGCTTGCGCATTGCCAGCAATCCCTGCTCCGGCCGTACTTTAGCCTGCGGGTCATTGTCATACTTCGGGTCTCCCACAGCTCCGAAAAGCACGGCATCAGCCTCTTGGCATATCCGGAGCGTATCTTCGGGGAAAGGATTTCCTACGGCGTCAATGGCCGCTGCGCCACAGAGCGCATGTGTGTATGTTACTTGGTGTCCGTAGCGGTTGCATACGGCATCCAGCACCTTAATGCCCTGAGCAGTTACCTCAGGACCTATGCCGTCTCCGGCTAATACTGCAATCTTCAGTTTCATTGTATTATAATGTCATTCTTCTATTAAATTCAACATCTTGATCGTTGCTTTGATAGCTGCCTCTGTCTGGTCTGCATCCAAACCACGTGTACGGAACTCTTTGCCTTCGAAACTCCATGTAATTACGGTCTGTACAAAGGCATCGGTACGTCCTCCGGGTGGGATAGTAACCGCATAATTGATTAACATAGGAAACTTACGAGCCAATGTCCCCTTATAAATTTTACGGAGTGCACGCACAAAGGCATCATATTGCCCATCCCCCGATGAACTTTCCTGATACACTCGCCCGTTGATTTCAATGGACAGGGTAGCCATCGGTTTAAGTCCTTGCGCAAGAGTCACGAAATAGCTTAGCAATTTGACTTTGCTATGCACGCCCTCGTGCTTCAGCACATCGGATATGATATAGGGCAGGTCTTCCTGCGTCACCAATTCCTTCCGATCTCCCAGCTCAATAATCCGCTCGGTTACCTTACGCATGGAATCTTCATCAAGATGAAGCCCCAGCGATTCTAAGTTTTTGCGGATATTGGCTTTGCCGGAGGTCTTGCCTAATGCATATTCCCGTCTGCGCCCGAAACGTTCCGGTATGAGGTCGTTGCAGTAGAGGTTATTCTTGGTGTCACCGTCAGCATGAACCCCGGCTACTTGCGTAAAGACATTCTCTCCAACTATGGGTTTGTTGGCAGGAATGGAAATCCCCGAATAGGATTCCACCACGCGACTTACGTCATAAAGGCGACTTTCGTCAATATTCGTGACGGCCTTGAAATGATCTTTAAGGATGGCTTGCACACTGGCGAGCGGAGCATTACCCGCCCGTTCTCCAAGTCCGTTTATAGTTGTGTGCAATCCCTTAACGCCACTCAATACAGCCGCTAAAACGTTGCTTACAGCCAAGTCATAATCATTGTGCGCATGAAAATCGAAATGCAAGTGAGGATAACGCTTTTTCATTTTTCGCATATACTCGATTACCTGCAACGGATTCAATATGCCTAACGTGTCTGGTAACATATAACGGCGTATTTCCATATCTTGCAAACCCTCTATCAAACTATATATATAGTCCGGAGAATCTTTCATGCCGTTGCTCCAGTCTTCTAAGTAGAGATTGACATCCATATCCCTGTCATGAGCATAAGCCACTACCTCACGGATATTCGCTAAATGCTCTTCGGGAGTCTTCTTCAATTGCTCTTTGCAATGTTTCTCCGAACCTTTTGCAAGCAGATTGATAACTTTTCCACCTACATTACTTATCCAATCGACCGATATATGCCCATCGACGAAACCCAATACTTCGACACGTGAGAGGAATCCCCTGCGGGCAGCCCAATCACATATCATACGTACAGCCTCATGTTCACCATTGGAAACTCGAGCGGAAGCCACCTCAATGCGGTCTACACGCAAGTCCTCAAGAAGCAGACGGGCTATCATTAATTTCTCATGTGGCACGAAGGATACCCCACTCGTCTGTTCCCCATCCCGAAGGGTGGTATCCATGATCTCTATTTGTGGATGTTTATCGTTCGTGTTCTTGTTCATATTCCAACACCTTACTACGGTTTGCCACGAGATAATCCACATCATCTAATCCATTCATAAGACAATGCTTCTTATAGGCATTAATTTCGAACTGTACAGAATTTCCGGTAGCTTTATTTGTGATAGTCTGGGAAGGAAGATCTACAGTCACAAGAGTCTTAGGGTCTTTGTAGATGCTGTCAAACAGTTCATTGAGGAACTCCTCCGGTACAACTACAGGAAGGACGAAGCTGTTAAGTTCATTATTTTTGTGGATGTCTGCGAAGAAACTGCTTACTACTACTCTAAATCCATAACCTGCAATAGCCCATGCTGCATGCTCTCGGCTGGAACCACATCCAAAGTTTTTCCCTGCAACCAATATTTCACCGCCATAAATCGGATTGTTCAATACGAAGTCCTTATTCAGCGAACCATCGGGATTATACCGCCAGTCGCGGAACAGATTATCGCCAAAAAAATTTTCCTCACGTGTGGTCGCTTTCAGAAAGCGGGCAGGTATAATTTGGTCAGTATCTATATTCTCCAATGGTAGAGGAACGCAGGTACTGGTTATTGTTTCAAATTTCTGTTTCATATGGCATAATAATATGTATAATAATTAGTCTTCCATTAAGGTCCTTGGGTCTGTAATAACTCCTGTAACAGCAGCTGCGGCTGCAACTAATGGACTTGCCAATAAAGTTCGCGAACCGGGACCTTGTCTTCCTTCGAAGTTACGGTTGGATGTCGATACTGCGTATTTTCCAGTGGGAACTTTATCGTCATTCATTGCAAGGCAAGCAGAGCATCCCGGCTGCCTTATTTCAAAGCCAGAGTTAGTCAGTATTTCATCTAATCCTTCCTTGCGTAATAAATGATACACATTCCATGAACCCGGTACGAGCCATGCCGTAATATTCTCCGCTTTCTTCCGGTCTTTAACTATAGAAGCAAAAGCGCGGAAGTCTTCTATACGTCCGTTTGTGCAGGCTCCCAAGAACACGTAGTCCACAGGTTTTCCAATAAGAGACTGACCTGCTTCGAATCCCATATAAGCCATTGCCTTTTCAAATGATGTCTTTTCTGTTATGTCCATACTTTCGGTAGTGGGAATATGCTGGGTAATTCCCATACCCATTCCGGGATTCGTACCGTAGGTAATCATTGGTTCAATGTCCGTCGCATCAAAACGTATTTCTTTGTCAAATATAGCATCTTCATCACTACGTAAAGTACGCCAGTAAGCTACGGCTTTGTCCCAAGCGTCTCCTTGTGGTGCATACTCTCGTCCTTGTAGGTATTCAAAAGTAACCTCATCTGGAGCTATCATGCCACCGCGTGCCCCCATTTCTATGGATAGATTACAGAGAGTCAAACGTCCTTCCATAGACAATGAACGGATTGCTTCACCTGCATATTCAACAAAGTAGCCTGTAGCTCCACCTGTGGTCAGTTGAGATATAATGTATAGAGCCACGTCTTTAGCAGTTACACCTTTGCCAAGTTTACCATCGATGGTAATACGCATTGTCTTGGGACGTGTTTGAAGAATACATTGCGAAGCCAATACCATTTCTACTTCGCTGGTACCGATACCAAATGCTATTGCTCCTACGGCACCATGTGTTGAGGTATGAGAGTCTCCGCATACGATAGTCATTCCTGGAAGACTCAATCCTCGTTCCGGTCCTACGACGTGGATGATACCATTCTTAGGATGCATCATTCCGAAATGTGCCAGTCCGAATTCTACAGCATTTCTTGCTAATGTTTCCACCTGTGCGCGGGAAATGGGATCTTCTATAGGCTTATCCTGATCGTGGGTAGGTGTATTATGGTCTGGCATACAAAAGATGCGATTAGGCCGGAAACATTTCAGCCCTCTTTCACGTAATCCCTGAAAAGCTTGGGGACTTGTTACTTCATGACAATACAACCTGTCTATATATAGTTGTACCGGACCTTCTTCTACTTGTTGGACGACGTGTGCATCCCAAATCTTATCAAATAGTGTATTCATTTACTTAACGAATTTATTAATTGCATCTATATATGCCTCTACGGAGGCTGCTATTATATCTGTATTGGCACCAAAGCCATAATATACGTGACCGTCGTACTCTACTTGCATGTGGACTTTCCCTACATCATCACTACCTTTTGATATAGCTTGGATAGTGAATTCTTTCAATACCATCTGCCGGTGTATGATTTGCTTTAAGGCTTTGATGGCTGCATCTACCGGGCCATTACCGGAGGATGCGGCTTCGAACTTCTCGCCGGCGATGCTTAATCCAAGACTTGCTACCGGACGTACACCCACTCCGCTTGTCACTTGCAGATAATCCATCTTGATATGATGATTCTGGGAGCGGTCGGCTCCTGCCAATAACAATACGTCGTCATCGGTAATCTCTTTCTTCTTGTCGGCCAACCGAAGGAAATCTTCATATATCTGGTCGAGTTTCTCCTGCTCCATCTCGATGCCTAATACATGCAGGCGATGTTTCAGTGCCGAACGTCCGCTTCGGGCAGTTAATACGATGGCATTGTCATCAATTCCTACCTCCTTCGGGTCTATAATTTCATAAGTTTGCACGTTCTTTAATATGCCATCCTGGTGGATGCCGGAAGAATGGGCAAAGGCATTGCGGCCTACAATCGCTTTATTAGGCTGGACAGGCATATTCATCAGGCTTGAGACCATTCGGCTTATGCCGTATATCTTCGTCGTGTTGATATGGGTTGCGATGTTGCATTCTTTGTGACTCTTGAATATCATGGCGATTTCTTCCAAAGAGGTGTTTCCTGCGCGTTCGCCGATGCCATTGATGGTCACTTCCACTTGGCGTGCTCCGTTCAAGACGCCCTGTACGGTGTTGGCAGTTGCCATGCCCAAATCATTGTGACAATGGGTGGAGATGACGGCTTTGTGGATACCCTCCACGTGTTCCATCAGGTATTTGATTTTTGCGCCATATTCTTCCGGAAGACAATAGCCTGTGGTATCAGGGATATTTACGACAGTGGCTCCGGCTTTGATGACCGCTTCAACCACGCGCGCCAGATATTCGTTTTCAGTACGTCCGGCATCTTCGCAATAGAATTCTACATCCTCGACAAACTTTTTGGCATATTTCGTGGCGGCTATAGCTCGCTCAATGATTTCTTCGCGATTGGAATTGAACTTATAAATAATGTGCGGGTCGGATGTCCCGATTCCTGTGTGGATGCGTCCGCGTTTGGCATGTTTCAGGGCTTCTGCCGCTACCTCGATATCCTTCTGTACGGCACGTGTCAAGGCGCAGATGGTAGGCCATGTAACTGCCTTGGATATTTCAACCACACTTTTGAAATCGCCCGGGCTCGAAATGGGGAATCCGGCTTCAATCACGTCGACTCCTAACGTCTCAAGTGCCTTGGCTACCTGAATCTTCTCTACCGTATTCAGCTGGCAGCCGGGCACTTGCTCTCCGTCACGCAATGTCGTGTCGAAAATAAATAATTTGTCTGACATATCTTTCTATCTTTAATAAATAATACAATTCGGCTATAAACAAAAAACCTTCCTCACTTGGGAAGTGAGAAAGGCTTTCTTATCATTCTTTGTACGCAGCTTGAAAACACACGTGAGCTCACTTCCTATTCCGTTCGCGGAGTAGAATAATAATACCCAAAATGTGCAATCGGCTGTTCTGTAACATAATTATCTTCTTCTTTTTATTTTTCGGGTGCAAATATACGTTCTTTTTCCTAATTGCAACAAAAATATTTGGAACTTTTTTCAAATCAGGCGCATTCTTTTTGCAGAACTTCGTACAGATACGAAATAGAAAAATCCAGATACTTAACGTGAGTTCGATATAAGGACATGAACCGACATCGGCTTGTGGATACTACCTCCGGACTACACAGGTTCAACCTCGGAGGCACTTAGGTTGCACCTCCGAGGCATTCAGGTTGTACCTTTGAGGCACTTAGGTCAGACGGGCGCGCACTGCTTATATCGAACTTACGTTATTTACAACTCCATAAAGTGAATTTCTATTGCATCTTCTTTGCCCAGATATTACCAGGATACAGTTCCAATGCACGAGAGAAATCGGTTTTGGCCGCTGCCTTATCCTGTTTCAGAAGATGGATTAAGCCGGCATAAAAGGCGATGTTGCTTTCATGCACATTCAGATTGGCTTCTCCAAATTTCGCGTACGAATCGAGCGAAGTTTGTTGGACTTGCTTCAAAAAGGCTTCCATTTCCTGCAATATTGCATCGGCTTCGGAGGTTTTGCCCAATTCCTGCAAGGCTTTCACGCGGTAATAGGCCAGGCCGGAGAGCCCTTTGGGATAGTTCGCTTCGGCGGCTTTCCTGTAAAACCCCATAGCCTTATCCATCTGGTTCAGACCTTTGTACGCCTCACCGGTCAGGTAATAAGCCCGAACCTCACTACCGCCCCGATAGGAAGGAGCGACCTCCAAGTTGGCGGGATATTGGTTTGCCTTGTCGAACTCGTCAATAGCCTCCTGATATTGCTTCTTGTCTAACAAGTCCATGCCTTTCAGTGTATGCGAATCCACATATATATCATGAATCTGTCCGCCACCTTCCCAGAGATGGAAATGACGCTCCTTCATAATCTCAATAGCCTCGTCATACTTGCCAGTGGCATTGTAGAGCGAGAGAAGACGCATGACGGCATCGTCGTGCTTCATCACTGTATTCAGATGAGACACCAACCGTTCCAGGCGTACGTCTAATGCGATATTGGCAGATTCATAGATTTTATCTGATTCCGTAAAGAGGAGGGCGTCATCAGAATTGACTTCGATGGCACGGTCGTAATACTTCATAGCCAAGTCCCAACGACCTTGTTGCCCATACGCAAAGCCTACGTTACGCAGTGATACCGAGAAGTCCGGCTCCAACTCCGTAGAGCGCAACCACTCGGCCAATGCGTGCTCCTTTTGCCCGATGTAATACAATAGATTCCCGTAATAGTAATGAGCCAAACTACTTTTCGGATATGCATCCAAAAGTGTTTCGAAGAGACTTACCTCCTCTAAACGAAGAGGATAGACATGCAATGGCGAGAGCTTGTCTGCCTGAGTCATCAACTCGCTTGCTTCCCCCTTGTCGCCCTGCTTTAATAAGGTATAGACCTTATAATAATAAGTAAGCGGCGAGGAAGAGAAAGGTTCACCCATGCGGATGGCCTCATCCAGCAATATCCCGGCTTCGGTGTATGCGCCTATCGTCAGATAGTTGTTTACCACTTCCAGCATCTCCTGAATGGCTACCAATCCTTCTGTCTGTCCCTTCATGCGAGTCTGCAAAGCCGAAGCATCGCCTTTGTCTAAGAAACTTTCTTCGATGACACTCCAGTAATCCAATGGGTCAATGGTGCGAATATAGGCAAGTGTCGCTTTAGACTCTTCCGCATTACCCATCTTTCGGAGAATATAAGCCTTAAGGCTCTGTGCCTGAATATCGCGTTGCCCTACATAAAGAGACTGCGTAATCATATCGAAAGCTTTTTCATAATCATCCTGCAAAAGAGCCAGTACAGCCAAGCCATAGAAGGCAGGATGTTTATAATCGGGTGTCCAAGTGGCAGCCCAATAGTTGTTCTCCGCCTGATGGTAATCACCTGTCAATTGATAGAGATAACCTAAATAATAAAGCGCCTCCGCATCTTTCACGCGAGTATAATCATGCGCTAATCTGGTTTGTGCTTTGAGCAGATGTGCTTCTGCCTTATCCCATTCTCCTTGACGCAGATAATGTTTCCCCACTTCGATATTCACGCGCGCATCCATCGAATCACGACGCAAGGCTTCATTGTAGAAATCCATGTAATCTAAGCGAGCATTGTTGAATTGGTCTACGCGTAAGCCGGCCAGATAGAGCTCTTCGTTTGTCTTGTATTCATCAACCGGTTTCGTGCCATCGATTACCTCCGGCAGAGGCTTGCTCTCATCCAATACAACCGGACGATAATCTACCAACACATGCCCCTCCGCATCAGACAAAGAAACATATAAATCGGAAATCTGCGCATCGGCAGGGATATTCACTTCTTCCAGAAAATAGCGGTCGGGGTCTATCGAAATGCTTTTCTCCATGAGAATCTGTTCTCCGTTCTTCACCAATACTTTGGCTCCTTCGTAAAGGGTCGTAGCACAGAAGCCTACGCGATATTTATCGTTCTCGGTCGGTTCGAAATTAACTGCCGCATCCCTCGTCGCGTTCTTGCAGCCTTTGATTCCTTTAATAGGATACCATATCTGACTGAACTCACGGATTTCACCTGGATTAATCCAACTGTAATCTGGTTGGTTATCGGAATAAGCACCGACCATCAGTTCGAGGTAATGTCCGTCCTTATCAGAGAGAATCTTGTTCCACATGTGTCCACTCGGGTTGTTTCCCCAAAGAAAAAATTTCTTGCCCGGCACCACGTGGCGATTAGCTACATGCACCGTTCCGGCATCCTTCGCATAATCATATCCTGCGAGGAACTCCATTTCGCTCCCCCAAGCAAAGATAGAACGTGAATCGCCCGTATAATTGCTCCAATAAGAAAGGTCTGCCTGTTCGCCGCTTCCCAACACAGCCTCACCCATCGGCCAACGGGTGAAATAGACCTTGCTATGGTCAGCACCAAATTGCACATCAGGTGGAAATATTACCTGATAATGTTCATCACAATGTACCGACACATTTGCCCAATAAAGCATGGACTGAATCATCGGCGTCGGGTTCGATACCATAATCTTTGCCTCTACCCATGAGCGGTTAGGATAGACCGACACGCCGACCGACCATTTCAGACGATGGCGCAGCTCCGTTTCGCCCACCCATATCGTCTTGCTGCCATCTGTGTTCTCCTGCATCTTCCAACTTATTGGCAAGTAAGTCGTAGCACGGTGATGGTCTGGGATATTCCATTCCACACCGCCTGAGAGCCAAGCACCCAGCATCCCAATCAATGCCGGTTTGACGCCCGTTTGCGTATAAAAGAAATGGTAGCCGTTGGTCTTGTCGGTTGCTGCAAAGATACGTCCTCCTATTTCAGGCAAGACAGAGATATCCACATATTCATTCTTAAGGTTCAATACGTTATACTCTTTCTCTACCTGCTTCTCGGTCAGAACATCGTACAACGGATAGGGATAAATATACCCTTCGGCACCTTGATAAACGCGCCCGGTAAAGAAAATTGGGTCGATTTCGGGATTCCCGATTTCATAAGTGGGAATCTTTTCAGTAGCGGATTTCATTTCTACCTGCTGTCCCCATACAGGTATTGCCATCGCCATAAGAAGGGGCAGAATGATTTTAGCTTTCATGGTTCTAATTGGTTTATTAATCAATTTATTTTCTTGGTAAATCTTCAGCAGTTTTCTCCCTAACTTAAAGAAAGGTCTCGAGAATTTTATAGAATTTCCGGCATCCCTCTTTTGAGAGATGCCGGAAACGGAGAACATCAGTACCATTGACTGATATAGATAGATTTCGTTAGTAATTCATTACCTCGTCAAATTCGAGTTCAATTCAGAATCGCTCGACGGATAAGGCAAGTAGATAGAGCTTTCGCCTTGCCACGTCTGCCCATCGTTGATAGTAATGGTCTCCTGACGGAATACGCCGTCAGCTACCTCAATTGCTTCGTTTGCCAAGCGCGTATTGAATACATCTTCCAGCATATTCATACGCATCAAATCATCACGACGCGTAACCATCGCTACCCAATATCCGGCCACTTCCCAACCATGTTCTTGAAAAGCAGCATTGGCAAAGGTCTCTCCTGTCATACCCGAAGAAAGAGGATCTAGTCCGGCACGCGAGCGTACCAAGTTGATGCACTCATAGGCTTGCGAGTTTGGTGTACCGTCTGCACGAGCTTGTGCTTCAGCATACCACAAGAGCACTTCTGAATAGCGAATCAGACGGTGACGATGTCCATTAGTCATCAAAGTCGTATTCGCAGGTTGCGTATAATCATAATCCGTATCGTCTTCACCCACAGTAAAGATGCAGAACATCGGATGTTGTTCTGTAAAGCTTTCATCCCACCAGTCGAGCAAATCCTCTCCGGCAGTATTGTTCTTCAGAATCTTCGGATTATAGGTTGCATCCTTGCGCGGACCGTCAGGGAATTCCTTCCAGAACTTGATTTCACCCCAACCGTCTCCCCATCCGCCTAAAGACTCGAAAAGGTTGCTTAAGGTCATCTGGGAATCTTCAGCCCAAGTAAAAGAACCGGAAAAGTTTATGCCAACAACTGTTTCATTCGAGTAATTATGGCTCGGCGCATATACATATTTGTAATCTGATTCAAGGATGTACTCATAGTCTCCGCTATCTACACCATCAATAACATCTTTTAGTAGAGTAGCGGCTTCAGCATAATATTGTGTCTGATTCAATGGCCATCCCGCCATAGCCATATAGACTGCACCCAATGTAGCTTGTGCGGCTTGTTTCGTAATGTAAACATTTACGCCATTTAGGTAACGCGGCTCTGTAGAATAACTGGTAGGCAATGTGTTGATACAGTCTTTTAAGTCTTGTACGATTTGCGTATACACCTCTTCTACAGAAGCAAGCGTACGTTCATAATTCACTTCTGTATCTAACACCAATGGTATTGGTCCGAAACAACGCACTAAACGGAAAAAGTTTACAGCCCGCCAAAACTTTGCTTGTCCTATAGCAATATTGATTTCATCTTCAGTAGTAGGTGTTTCTGCGGCATTCAAGACAATATAATTAGCAGCTTTGATAGCCGTATATGAAACCTCCCAAAGTCCTGTAACACCTTTGTTGTCATTTGCTGGACGAAACGCATCAACCGCTGCATAATCTTGCTTGTTACTACCAGGATTGGTTGTAATATCATCACCAGCCCACATCGGGATAGTCGGATTCGTGTTTGTCTGCGTTTCACATACTTTGCGATATAACGCATACGTTGCCATGTCCAATTCGTCTTGTGTAGAGAAGAACGTACTTGGCGTTAATTGTCCCTTAGGGTCTTCTTGCAAAAAATCATGGCAAGAAGTAAAGAGCAAGGCTGCAGCCGATGCACAAATAATATATTTAACTTTCATAAAACTAATTCTTTAAATGATTAGAAATTCATGCGAACACCAATTGTATAAGTACGTGTCAGCGGATAAGCACCAAAATCAATGCCGTCATTCACATCGACACTTCCCGTAGAAGAATCCACAAACGAGATACCTGCAGGGTCCATCCCCGAATATCCTGTAATGGTGAACAAATTCTGACAACTGAACGTGAGGCGTAAGTCGGCAAACTTGGTCTTTGTCTTCGGCAAGTTATATGACAGACTGATATTATCCAGCCGGAAGTAGTTTGCTTTTTCCACATACTTGGTCGATACGGGCTGGTAGTTGTTGCCAGTCTGCGTAACCGGAACATATAGACCTGACTGGCCTACCGTTGAAAAGTTATAGTCTAACCCCTCTTTTAGTGTGATAAATGCAAAGTCTCCCGTCATTGCCGTACCAGCGTAACGAACTAAGTTCAAGCGATCAGCACCAAAAGAAGCTGTAAAGAATGCATTCAGTTCCCAATTCTTCCAATGTAAAGAGTTATTCCAACCGAAGGTAAAGTCGGGGGTTGCCTTCCCGATATAATCACGGTCGTTACCATCTATCGTACCATCTTCGTTTAGGTCTAAATATGTGTCATTTCCATTCTCGTCCAATCCTGTCCATATATAGCCGTAGAATGAACCTATAGGTTGTCCAACAGTAATACGGGTCATACCGTCCGTTGGTCCCAAACCGGAAGCAACTTCAGCTCCCGACACATATTCCAAACCATTTAAATCTTTGACTTCGTTCTTCAAATAAGTTCCTGTAAAGGTAGTACTCCATCCGAAGTCTTTGTTATCAAAGATAGTTGCATCAATCGAAAAGTCTAAACCTTGGTTACTTACTTCAGCCGCATTTACCCAATAAGAGCCGCCTCCATCATAGTCCGGAATTGTGCGTTGCAGCAATCCGTCTTTCGTCCGTTTGTTAAAGTAGTCCAACGATACACGTAACCGATGGTTCAATATTGAGAAATCCACTCCGACATCCAACTGATGTGTTGTTTCCCAAGTTAAGTCTGGCGTAGCTACCGTTTGTCCGATCCAATAGCCCGTGTATTGCGAAGTTCCACCAAAGGCATACATAGCTTGCGACATCAAACCCAATGTTTCGTATGGATCAATGGCTTCGCTTCCTATCAAACCATAGCTGGCGCGAATTTTCAAATCTTGAATTATATTTTGGTCTTGCATGAATGATTCGTTACCCAACGACCATGCTGCCGCAATGGATGGGAAATATCCCCATTTATCATTATAAAACTTAGAAGATCCATCCGCACGGAACGTACCGGTTAACATATAGCGGTCTGCATAATTATACATTACGCGTGCCACACCAGAAACCAACGCCCACTTTGAGTAGGAGTTATCTACTGAACGGGAAGACGCCATGTTTGCATTCCACCATCCCACACTTTCCGTCAACAGATTTGTTCCGCTGATAGACATATAGCGATATTCTGATTGAGTTGCTTCATAAACAGCTGTAGCTGTCAAAGAATGGTCGTTCCATTTGCCCGTATATGTAATGTTGTTAGTTGTCTGGAGCGTCATGCGGCGAGCATCGTTATTTCCCATGCTACTTTGCGATGATACGTTTGTCGTGGCAAACGTATAGTTTTTCGCATCATTATAATCTACACCATTACTGGTTGTGAATGTCAACCCGGGCAAAATATTAAAGCGTAAATCAACGTGTGCATTGACAATATCGGTAAGGGTTTCTCCGGTTTGTTCCCGTAATTGTCCAACAGGGTTATCTTGCGTTAAAGCGCTATAAGAATCCCGCACATAGGAACCATCTTCATTCATAATCGCCAACACTGGAGCATAGTTCACAGCAACATTCACTACGTTAGACTTGCTAGCCGAAAAATCTCCACTCCTCTGGACGTTATGCGATGCATTCACGTCTGCCGTCAGGTGCAACCAGCTTGTGATTTGAGAAGTAAGGTTCAAACGGCCTTGATAACGTTTGTTGGTATTCTCGATAACAACGCCCTCCTGTCCTACATAGTTAGCAGAAAATAAATATTGGGTTTTTTCGTTACCGCTTGAAAGAGATAGTTTATAATCCTGTGTAACGCCAGTTTGGTAAATTGCATCCTGCCAATCCGTTCCCGCTGTCCCGTTTTGAAATGCAGTCAATTGCTCAGTCGAGAAGGTATTGGGTATATAGGTATTATATAAGTTTGCAAATTCATACGCACTCAACGTTTCGTAGCGTTTCGCTACCGTACCGATGCCGACTTGTGCGTCAAACGTGATTTGTCGAACATTCGCTTTACCGGTTTTCGTTGTAATCAATACAACTCCGTTCGCTCCACGCGAACCGTAAATAGCGGTAGAAGAGGCATCTTTCAGGATTTGCATAGATTGGATATCTTCTGGGTTCAATCCCGTTAATCCACTTTCACGAACAATACCATCTATTACATACAACGGGTCATTGCTTCGGTTAATGGAACCCGAACCACGAATACGAATCTTGACCGTACCACCCGGTACACCGCTATTCTGTACTTGCACGCCGGAAACACGCCCTTGCAATGCGTCGGATACCTGCACAATCGGTTGGTCTTTAAAGCTCTTGTTGTCCAATACCGATACGGAACCCGCTAAATCAGCTTTACGTACCGTACCATAACCCACAACTACCAGTTCGTCCAGATTCTGCGAATCTTCATGTAAAACGATTTGCAAGTTACGTTGTCCGTTCACTTGCACCTCTTGCGAAGCGTATCCAATGTAAGAAAACTGTAATGATGCATTCGGAGATACCGAAAGACTGAATTTCCCATCTGCATCAGTCATTGTGCCATTGATCGTCCCGACCTCTACCACATTGACTCCCATTAACGGTTCTCCGTCTTGGTCAACTACTGTACCGCTTACTTCTACGGTCTGCTGTTGCACCATTGCACTCATGTCCGGCTCTCCATCTGCTGCCCAAGCTGTACTCGTCAAACACATTCCTGCCATCAACGGCATGACATGTAGAAACTGTTTGAACCAAGGATATTTGTAGCAATATCCCACAGGTAATACTTTTTTCTTCATACTTTCATTTATTTAAAAGTGTTCTTAACGGTGCTGATTTAAATTGACTGATTTTTGTGTCCTTTTATATAGTTGCTCCGATATATTTTTTTAATCATTTAAATCAACAGTGCAAATATATGGTTTATTTTTATAAATAGAAAGGGTATAACTATATGTTTTTAAACATATTTCTTTATATAATAAAATAATGTGAGTTTGATATAAGAAAGCGAATTACGGCAGGATTCATTACCCGATGGAAATACCGATTCCGGATGCTTTCATATAGCTTTTGAGGTAGCCT
>CAZOKT010000024.1:0-17946 GCA_964580505.1 uncultured Parabacteroides sp.
ATGGCAACAAATGATTACACATGGCTATTCGACCTGAAGGAGAACACCATGACGAAAGATGTCAAAGAAGATTATGTGGCGAAAGTGACCACTATCCGTTCGATGACCGTGCAAGACCTTGCCCGCGAGATAGCTCGCGAACGTACAGAATACCGAACGGATACGATTGTGAATATCGCCAACCTGATTGACGAGAAGATACGGCAATCGGTATGTCTGGGTAACACGGTCGTAACCGGCTCGGCACTCTATTCGCCCTCCATCACCGGCGTGTTTATCGGCAAGGACGGCGTGTATGACCCGGATGTAAACAGCTGTGTGGTAAACATTTCTCCCTCTAAGGAGATGCGCGAGGAAGTAGCGAAAGTGAAGCCGCAGTTCACCGGATACGTACTGGATTTGGGCGGCGCACGCATCGCGCTGGTGAAGGATACGACAACGGGCAAGACGGACGGCACGATTACGCCGGGAGGTATTGTGGAGGTAACCGGTACCAAAATAAAGTGCGTCAATTCCGATGGCAGCGGATTGGGCAAAATTGCCTTTGTCAATGTTGAAACCGGCGATGAAGCTGCAACAGTCGATAGCCTCGCCATTAATAACCCCAGCCGACTGATGTTCATCGTACCGGCATTGGAAGAGGGCAGCTACACGTTGCGTATTGAAACCTATTTTACCACCGCTACCCAATTGTTGACTTCGGTACGTGTCATTGAATATAATCAGCTACTGACAGTCAAGTCGGACGAAGATGGTGAAGAAACAGCACCCACACCTTAACAATGACCTCATAACGCTCAGTGAACCGGCCTCCTACGAATATGTGAGGTCGGTTCTTTTGTTTATAACCTTTCAACACGAAGCGCACAAAGAACACGCTTGGTCCGGGCATATATTTATGCGAAATGCCCCTCCTCCTGTAAGTACAGCTACAAGTGGGGAGGATGACGGAGGTGAAGAGACGGCGCCGTATCTTTAAAATAGAAGAGGGTGTTCCTTCCGACCGAGAGGGACACTCTCTTCCGAGCGGAAGGGACAGGCGCTTCCGACCGAGAGAGGCGGCCTCTTCCGACCGAAAGGGGCAGGCACTTCCGGTCGAGAGGGTTAAAGACTTCGTTTCGCCTCATGCTCTATGAGGCAGTTATAGTTTGAATCAGCCAAAGAATATTCTTAATAGTCGATGGTTGATTATCGGGGAAAAAGTCGTACCTTTACGCGCCGAAAAAAGGAAAAGGTCGGCTTAATGTATGATTATCAATAAAAAGGCATTAGAAACAGGTACAATCTCGATATTAGGCGCACGTGTTCATAATCTGAAAAATATAGATGTGGAGATTCCACGCAATACACTGACGGTGATTACCGGCATGAGCGGGAGCGGAAAATCATCCTTGGCTTTTGATACGATATTTGCGGAAGGACAGCGTCGGTATGTGGAAACGTTCTCTGCTTATGCGCGCAGCTTCTTGGGGAATATGGAACGCCCGGATGTGGATAAGATTACGGGGTTGAGTCCGGTAATCGCCATTGAACAGAAGACGGTGAACCGGAATCCACGCTCTACGGTGGGAACCGTTACGGAAGTTTACGATTTCTTACGTCTGCTTTATGCGCGTGCCGGCGAGGCCTGGTCTTACCTGAGCGGCGAGAAGATGGTGAAGTACACCGAAGAGCAGGTGCTGGAATTGATATTGGAGAAGTATAGAGGCAAACGGACTTATATTCTGGCGCCGGTGGTACGTGCCCGCAAAGGACATTATAAAGAACTCTTCGAACAACTTCATAAGAAAGGCTATCTGAATGTGCGTGTGGACGGCGAGCTGCGCGAGATATTATACAATATGAAGTTAGACCGCTACAAGATACATAACGTAGAAGTGGTAATCGATAAACTGATTGTTTCCGAAAAAGATGAACAGCGCCTGAAGAACAGCCTGCGTCTGGCCATGAAGCAGGGAGACGGACTGGTGATGCTCTTGGACGCGGAAACGAAAGAAGTGCGCCATTATAGCAAGCGGTTGATGGACCCCGCGACCGGACTATCGTATAGCGAACCTGCGCCGCATAACTTTTCCTTCAATTCGCCGAACGGAGCTTGCCCGAAGTGTAAAGGGCTGGGGCAGGTAAATATTCTGGATATGGAGAAGCTGGTTCCTGACCCTTCGCTCAGTATTTATGACGGAGGAATTACGGCGTTGGGAAAATACAAGAAGTCGATTATCTTCATGCAGATAGAGGCTATTTGCGCAAAAGCCGGTCTTACGCTGAAAACTCCGATAAAGGATATACCGGAAGACGTCATGGATGATATCATGAACGGGACGGACGAACGGTTATCCATCAATTACGAAGAGATAGGACTTTCCAGCTATCTGCTGACTTATGAAGGTGTAGCCAAATATATCATGATGCAACAGGAGATAGAAGCCTCTGCGTCCGCACAGAAATGGGCGGGGCAGTTCATTCGGACGGCCGAATGTCCGGAGTGTCACGGTCAGCGTCTGAATAAAGAGGCTTTGCATTATCGGATTGCCGGAAAGAATATAGCCGAGTTATCTGCTATGGATATTTCGGAACTGAAAGATTGGATAGATGATTTGGAAGGCAAGCTGGATGAAAAACAAAATAAGATAGCCACAGAAATATTGAAAGAGATTCGCTCTCGTTTGGGTTTTCTGCTGGATGTCGGTTTGGATTATCTCTCCTTGAATCGCGCATCGGGAAGTTTGTCTGGTGGAGAGAGCCAGCGCATCCGTTTGGCAACGCAGATAGGAAGCCGGTTGGTCAATGTGTTGTATATCTTGGATGAGCCGAGTATCGGTCTGCATCAGCGAGACAATGTGCGGTTGATTCATTCTTTAAAACAGTTGCGGGATTTGGGTAATTCGGTGATTGTTGTGGAGCATGATAAAGATATGATGCTGAATGCCGATTATATTGTAGATATGGGACCTCGTGCCGGACGTCTGGGAGGAGAGGTTGTCTTCTCCGGAACGTCGGAAGAGATGATGAAGCGTGACACCTTGACTTCGGCTTACCTGAATGGAAAGGCGAAAATTGTAGTGCCCAAAGTAAGACGGCCGGGGAACGGCCATTTTCTTACGTTGAAAGGCGCAACGGGAAATAACCTGAAACAGGTAGATGCGAGCTTCCCTTTGGGGACATTTATTTGCGTAACCGGCGTATCGGGTAGCGGAAAATCAACGTTGGTGAATCGGACATTGAGACCGATATTAAGCCAGAAGTTCTATCGTTCATTAGAAGACCCGCTTCCTTATGAATCGTTGGAAGGGATTGAGTATATAGATAAGATTGTCAATGTAGACCAATCACCTATTGGACGTACGCCTCGGAGCAATCCGGCAACCTATGTGGGTGTCTTTTCGGATATTCGGAATCTGTTCGTGGAATTGCCGGAAGCAAAAATGCGTGGTTATAAGCCCGGACGTTTCTCCTTTAATTTGTCGGGAGGTCGATGTGAAACCTGCAAAGGAAACGGATACAAGGTTATTGAAATGAACTTTTTGCCTGATGTATTGGTTCCTTGCGAAGATTGTCAGGGAAAGCGATATAATCGGGAGACATTGGAAATCCGTTATCGGGGAAAATCGATTGCCGATATTTTGGATATGACCATCAATATGGCCGTCGAATTCTTCGAGAACATTCCTTCCATCCTCTCTAAAATAAAGGTATTGCAGGATGTAGGGTTGGGATATATCAAGTTGGGACAACCTTCAACGACACTGTCGGGCGGAGAAAGCCAGCGCGTAAAGTTAGCTACCGAGCTGTCGAAAAAGAGTACCGGAAAAACCCTGTATGTGTTGGATGAACCTACTACAGGCTTGCATTTTGAAGATATCCGTGTGCTGCTGGAGGTGTTGAACCGTTTGGTGGATAAAGGAAATACGGTTATTGTGATTGAACATAATATGGATGTAATCAAATCTGCCGATTATATCATTGATATGGGACCGGATGGCGGACGGAATGGCGGACAAGTCCTGTTCTCCGGAACTCCGGAAGCTCTGGTTCGAAGCGGCGTTGGGTGTACGGCTCCTTTTTTGAAAGAAGAACTCAAGTAAGCAGTGATGGAAGATACTTATAAGACTATCGAAAGTCCTTCTGAAGGCTACTTCACCGAGAAGCGCAGCCGGTTTATTTCATTTGCAATACCGGTGCGGACGGTTGAGGAAGTAAAGTCGGTTGTGGCATCCTTACGCAAAGAATATTATGACGCGCGTCATGTTTGTTGGGCATATATGTTGGGAGCGGATAGGAAGACGTATAGGGCTAATGATGACGGGGAACCGTCATCTACGGCAGGAAAACCTATTCTGGGGCAGATAAACTCCAACGAACTGACGGATATACTGGTTGTCGTCGTACGCTACTTCGGGGGAATTGAATTAGGTACGAGTGGTCTGATTGTGGCATATCGGACAGCTGCTTCAAATGCTATCTCGGCTGCTACCATAGTGGAAAAGACTGTCGACGAGGAGATAATCGTCGCATTCGAATATCCCTATTTGAACAGCATTATGCGGATTATAAAGGAAGATCATCCGACGATAGTTGCACAGCGATTTGACATGGATTGTGAGATGACGCTGAGGATTCGCAAAGGTGAAGCTTCACGATTGCGCAGTCGGCTGTTGAAGGTCGAAACGGCTTACTTAAAAGAAACGGAATAAGAAGTGATTTTAACGATAAACAAAAATGGAAGAGCTTAACGATGATTTGAGAAGTTATCAGGAATCCATTCGGAACATGAAGGGGCGTATTCATGTTTTGGAACGTAGCGTCCCTGTGGAATTGCAGATAGAATATTTTCGCTCTTCCAAGAACCATAGGAAGAACCTGCCGTTTGGATTTGTGGCGACAGATGAACAATGTGAAGAGTGGTATGCGCAAATGACGGAGCACTCCGAGACTATGTTCGACTTTCAGGTGAGAGATTTACTCATCAAGCTGGCTTCTTCGATGAATCCGAAGTCGTATGCTCTTCTGAAACAATACATTCATCTGGATCCGGAGCCGAGGGAGTTGGACTGGGCATATCTGGCTCTGATGGACTGTGAAATCAGTCTGGAGTCCGAACTGTCTGACGAGCGACAGATATATATAGCGACCGGTTTAGGCGGGAAGGGTGAAAAACTGCGGTTTTATGTACTTATCCCCTCGGCAGATCTAAGTGATTTCAAGGCGTATCAGAAGCAAGTCATCGAACGGGAGTTCAACTATTACTTTCCGAAGGTGGATTGTGAGATTGAAAATCTGCTTATCAATACGAATTATGTCGAGCTGTTGATTCTCGCACCTATCCATAGTGATATCCGCCAACTGATATCACATATCATAGAAGATTGCAATGAGTATGGAAACTTCCTTGCTGATGTTTACACCATTACGAACATCAAGACGTTCACTATCGAGGAAATAAAAGAAGTCTTAGAACGGTATGCAGAGCGCAAAAACAGTTAAACAAGTATTTAAGTTCGGCATTGTCGGCATAAGTAACACCTGCATTACGGCCTTCGTGATTTGGGCGATGCTGAAACTTGTGGGCTGCTCCGCCTTCGTGTCCAATATCGCCGGATATGCAGTCGGCGTGCTCAATAGTTTCGTATGGAATCGCTGTTGGACTTTCCGCAGTTCGGTAGGATGGCGGCGCAGCGCGTGGCGATTTGTTCAGGTCTTTGGTATCTCGTATCTCTTACAGCTTGCGGCTTTGTTTACTCTCAATGCGACTCTCAGCATAGACCCTTACTACAATCAGCTATTGGCAATGCTCTTCTACACCGCAGTCAATTTTATACTTAATAAATTATATACCTTTAAAGAATAGCAGATTATGGCAGATACAAGTCGGAATACCAGCAGTCGTTCACGCCGCAAACCTGTAGTCGTACCGGAGTTGGGGGGACGGTTGCAGCCGCAAGCACGTGAGCTGGAAGAAGCCGTGTTAGGCGCACTGATGTTAGAAAAGGATGCTTACTCTGTGGTGAGTGAAATCCTTAAGCCTGAGTGTTTCTACGAACATGCACACCAACTGATATACGAGGCCATTGTAGACCTTGCGGTGCAGCAGTTCCCTATCGACATGATGACCGTAACCGAGCAACTGCGCAAGCGTGGCGACCTCGAACAGGTTGGGGGAGCTTACTATATTGCAACTCTCACAAGCAAGGTGGCATCGTCGGCTCATATCGAGTATCACGCCCGAATCATTGCACAGAAATATCTGGCGCGTGAGCTGATCACCTTCAGCGCATCGATACAAGGCAAGGCTTTTGATGAAACGACCGATGTCGATGACTTGATGCAGGAGGCTGAGGGGAAGTTGTTCGAGATTTCGCAGCGGAATGTCAAGAAAGATGTGACGCAAATAAATCCTGTCATACGCGACGCTTTGAAAGTACTTGAGAATGCAGCCAATCAGGAAGGTGGACTGAGCGGACTTCGGACTGGCTTCGAGGGGCTGGACAAGATAACCTCCGGTTGGCAGAACTCCGACTTGATTATCATCGCTGCACGTCCCGCAATGGGTAAAACGGCATTTGTCCTCTCGATGGCAAAGAATATGGCAGTTCGGTTCAATATCCCCGTTGCAATCTTCTCGCTTGAAATGAGCAATGTGCAGCTCGTGAACCGTTTAATCATCAATGTCAGTGAGATTCCCGGTGATAAACTGAAAAGCGGACAGCTGGCGAAGCATGAATGGGAACAGTTGGACTTTAAGATTAGGGAACTGTATGATGCTCCTATCTATGTTGATGATACCCCAAGTTTGTCCGTCTTTGAGCTTCGTACCAAAGCAAGGCGTCTCGTGCGTGAGCATCAGGTGAAATGTATCGTCATCGACTATCTTCAGCTCATGAATGCCAGCGGGATGAACTTCGGGTCCCGTGAGCAGGAAGTCAGTATGATATCAAGGTCTCTGAAGGGATTGGCCAAAGAGCTGGACATCCCTATAATTGCGCTCTCTCAGTTAAATCGTGGCGTGGAGAACCGACAAGGGGCTGAAGGCAAGCGTCCTCAGCTGGCAGACTTGCGTGAATCGGGTGCGATTGAACAGGACGCGGATATGGTCTGCTTTATCCATAGGCCGGAGTATTACAAGATTACCGAAGACGAACGTGGCAACTCATTGATCGGACTTGCTGAGATTATCATCGCAAAACATCGTAACGGTGCGACCGGTGATGTCCGCTTGCGGTTCAAGAGTGAGTTCGCTAAGTTCATGAACATATCGGAAGACATCCCTGTGTACGAAATACGGGCGAAAGAACCTCCTGCCACTGTGAATGCCCCGAAAGAGGATTCTCCTCTTCCGGATTTCCTGAAGCCTGGGAAAGAGGAGGACTACCCCTTTTAGTATCTCCTTGAGGGGCAATGCCTTTCATTCGACCCTATATTCTCGGATGTGCTTGAAGCCGTTGAGGAAGTCGTGCGCCGGCATCCGTTTCTTGCCTGCCAACTGCACCGTGAGCAGGCGTATATAACCCCCTTCTACGGCAATATCTATATAGGATTTGGTATCGGTATGGATACTGCCGAGGGGCAGGGTATGCACGGCTGGACGTTTCTCGGTCTGGTACACTTTCAATACCAGCCGGTTTCCGTCGGGAGCCACCAGTTCCGTCCATGCGGCAGGGTAGGGGGCTAACCCTCGGATGAAGTCGTATATCGCCTTTAGGGGTTGCCGCCAGTTGATGCGGCAGGTCTCCTTGAATATCTTCGGTGCCGGGTGCAATACCTCTCCTTCTTGGCAGAGTTGTTCTTGGGGCACGGTCTCTACTTCCCCCTTTAAAATGAGGTCAACGGTCTCTGTTACCGTTCCCGCCCCCATGTGCATCAGGGCGTCATGCACTGTGCCCGCGTCGTCGGTGTCGGCTATCGGGAGAGGCTTCCGGAGGATCACCCTGCCCGTATCAATCTCGTGCGTAAGGAAGAAGGTGGTGACCCCCGTCTCCGTCTCGCCGTTGATGATTGCCCAGTTGATGGGCGCCGCACCACGGTATTGGGGCAGGAGGGAAGCGTGCAGGTTGAACGTCCCCAAGCGTGGCATATTCCACACCACCTCGGGCAGCATGCGGAACGCCACCACTATTTGCAGGTCGGCCTGCCATGCCCGCAATGCGCTGAGGAACTCCTCGTCCTTCAGCTTCGCAGGTTGCAGTACGGGCAAGCCCACCGCCTCGGCATACTGCTTCACCGGACTACTTTGCAGCACGCTGCCATGCCGCCCTATCGGTTTGTCGGGCATCGTAATGACACCCACCACGTTATATCCCCCTTCTACCAGTGCGCGCAGACTTGCGACAGCAAACTCGGGGGTACCCATATATACAATTCGTAATGCTTTTTTATCCATCGTTTCTTGTTATTGTTCTGTTCTTTATGATCCCTGAAAGCACCTTACGCTAATCTGCCAACAGCCCGTACAGCAACCTCAAGGCCTCCTCTGCGGATGCCTCGATATTGCCCAGACGGTCAGCCGTGAAGTGGCAGCACTCGGAGGTTACCTTGTCCCGATAAGCGGCGGCAATCCATACCGTCCCTACCGGTTTGCCGGGGACTGCTCCGCCCGGTCCTGCTATCCCTGAGGTAGCCACGGCGCAATCGCACCGTAACACGCGCATCGCCCCCAAAGCCATCTGTTCCACCACGGGGCGGCTCACTGCACCATACTGTGCCAAGTCGTCTGCTGATACCCCCAGCACCACGTGCTTCACCTCGTTGCAATAGGCCACGATGCTACCCTTGAAGTAGGCAGAACTGCCCGCACGACTGGTGAGGATACTGGCAATCCGTCCCCCCGTGCAGCTCTCCGCCGTGCCTATTGTCAGTTGCCTCTCTTGCAAGCACCTTGCTATGTCTTCTGCTATCTTCATAACTGTACCCTTGAGAAAGGAGCCGCATCCATCGGGCAGAACTCCTTGTCCTTATATTTATAGTATCCCGTGATGGCTACCATGGCCGCATTATCCGTCGTGAAGGAGAATTTGGGGATATGTACTTTCCAGCCATACCGGCGGGCATGGTCGAGGAAAGCCTCACGCAGCCCGGAGTTGGCCGACACGCCACCGGCTACGGCAACCTCCTTAATACCTAAGTCTTTGGCTGCTTTGCGGAGCTTGTTCATCAGGATGTCGATGACGGTAGCCTGCAACGATGCGCATAAGTCCTTTTTGTTCTTCTCGATAAAGTCGGGGTCTTTCTCCAATTCATCTCGGAGCGTATAGAGGAAAGAAGTTTTCAGTCCGCTGAAGCTGTAATCATACCCTGCGATATGCGGCTTGCTAAAGGTGAAGGCCTTCGGGTTGCCCTCATTGGCCAGGCGGTTCACCACTGGACCTCCGGGATACCCCAAGCCCATCACCTTGGCACACTTGTCGAAAGCCTCACCGGCAGCATCGTCTATGGTTTGTCCTATCACTTCCATATCGTTATACGCATTCACCTTGATAATCTGCGAATTGCCCCCCGATACCAATAAACAGAGGAAAGGGAAGGCAGGTGCATGGTCATCGTTAGGCGTCTCCTTGATGAAATGTGCCAACACATGCGCCTGAAGATGGTTAACTTCAATCATCGGAATGCCTAAGGCGATTGAGAAACCTTTCGCAAAGGAGGTACCCACTAAAAGAGAACCCATCAATCCCGGCCCGCGCGTGAATGCGATAGCATCCAACTCCGACTTGTCTATGCCGGCACGCTTGATGGCCTCCGATACTACCGGAATGATATTTTGTTGATGGGCACGGGATGCAAGCTCCGGAACTACGCCGCCGTAAGCCTCATGTACAGCCTGACTGGCTATTACGTTGGAGAGCATCACCCCGTCCCGAATCACCGAAGCAGAGGTATCATCACAAGAAGATTCAATTCCCAAAATAGTTGTATGCATAATTCCTACTGTAATTTTTCCGCAAAGTAACGAAATCTCTCGCGATATTGTTTTAAATTTGTCCTCGAATTTAAGTACGAAAGCTATCAGAGGCCTAAAATACATAGTCATTGTCCTGCTATCTTTAGCTTGGATTCTTTATCTATTACCGAGCTTATTAGTAAGTATCCCGTTTATACAGTCCCAAATAGCCGAGACTGTAACTATAGAACTGACCAAGAAGTTGGGTGTGCCGGTAAAGATAGAGCAGGTAGATATCAAGTGGTTGAACCACTTGGTAGTGGAGGGTCTGTATTTGGAAGACCAGGAAGGCAAGGTGATGTTTAAGGCAAATCATGTGGCCGCTGGGTTCGACTTGTTGTCTTTGCTTGACGGACGGATGGTATTCAATACCGTACGCTTGTTCGGGCCTACCGTCCACCTGAGCAAGAAGACGACATCCGACCCTTTGAACTTACAGTTCGTGATAGATGCCTTTGCCCGCAAGGATACCACACCTAAGCCCAAACTCGATGTAGACCTGCGTTTTAATACCATCTTAATCCGTCAGGGAAACTTCCGATATGATGTAGAAGATGCACTGGAAACACCTGGCAAGTTCAATGCCAAGCATGTCGATTTACAGAATCTGAGCGCTAAGATTTCCCTGAAGGTATTGCGCAAGGATAGCATCAATGCCCAGATTAAGAAGTTGAGCGTGGATGAACAATCCGGTTTCTCTTTAGGCAAGCTCTCCTTATCTGTTGTGGGAAATCTGGATAGCATCCATGTGCAGAACTTCTCTATAGGTCTGCCTCAGACCAACTTGCGTATTACGGAAGCGAAAGTGGACTTGACGCAGATGGATAGTGTCTCTACCTTGGTGGATAATGCCGCCTTAACATTGAAGATAGCCCCTTCGCATATCTGCCTGAAAGACTTCTCCTCTTTCGTGCCGGCTTTCCAGAACTTTACGGATTCAATAGAGCTATCAGCGAAAGCCGATGGTTATATCAATCGTATCAACTTAGAGAATCTGACGCTTAAATATAGCAATAAGATGCTGATGGTGGGTAAGATGAACCTGAAAGGCATTACGCATCCGAAAGAAGCCTTTATCGATGGGCAGATTAGCAAGATGTATATAACCACGCTCGGTTGGGAGAATTTGATTAATAACTTCAGCAAAGATAAAGTAATACTCCCTCAGCCTTTGGCAGAATTAGGTACGATTAACTTTACAGGAGAGCTGTCCGGTTTCTTTAATCATCTGATTGCTTATGGAAAGCTATCCACAGCAATAGGTTCTGTACAAACGGATTTAATCTTCGGAAGTAATAAAGAAGCAAATGTGGCGGCTTCATTGAAAGGACGCGTGCAGACAGATGAATTGGATATTGCCAAGCTCTTAGGCAGAAGTGATTTGTATGGAAAAGCCAAGTGTAATATAGAGATAGATGCACAGCGTCCTGTCGGTGGACATTTTGCAGGAAATATCCAAGCCCATGTCAGCCGATTTGATTTCAAGGGATATACCTATCAGGACATTCAGTTGGCAGGTAATTTCCGGAGAAATGCTTTTGATGGAACGGTTCGGGTGAATGACCCGAACGGCTCTTTATATGCCAATGGCATTTTCGAGCATTTGGGAGCGCATTCTGTATTTAACTTTACAGCAGATATTGAACATTTCCGTCCGGACAGACTTAATCTCTCTCAGAAATATGATAATCCGGATATATCCTTCTCATTGAAAGCAGATTTTACCGGGAATAATATTGATAATATAGAAGGAACCCTCCAATTGGATGGTTTGGATTTCCGGACAGAGCCAAGCAGCTTCTATTTAAAACAACTTTTGGTTAATGCTTCCGGTTATGCAGAGGATAGGAACTTGCAGATAACATCAGATTTGGTGAATGGCGAGATAAAAGGAGCTTATTCTTTTGGCACAATTGTACCCAGCTTCATGAATACCTTTAGAGCGTATTTTCCAGCATTGATTAACGTTACACAAAAAGAGGAAAAGTTCGGGCAGAATGATTTCTCTCTATTGTTGACCGTAGAGAATACAGAAGACCTCTCTTCTACATTGAAATTGCCCTTTACCGTAAAACAACCGGTACGAATTACAGGCTCTTATAATAATCGTTATAATAAGTTCCGATTAGAGGCGTATTTGCCACAATTTATTGTAGGAAAATCGAACTTTGAGGACGGTTATCTAAGTTGTAGCAACTTGGAAGACAAGATAAATCTGATGCTGAAGGCTACGAACTTCAATGCGAAAGGTGTGAGGAATTATATAAATATCCATTCGGATACAAAGGAAAATAGCATTCATACATGGATACAATGGGCGAATAATAAAGAAAAGACTTTTCGGGCGGATTTGTCTGCTTCAACTTACTTTGTAGAGGAATATGATGAGGAGGATAATAGTACGGTATTGCGAACGGAAATATCTTTGCATCAGACACCCATAGTGATAAACGATACAATATGGCAAATCCTTCCTTCAAAAATCGTATTTCATGACGGGAAAGTGGATGTAAACCATTTTCGTATAGCGCGGGATAAAGAGTTCTTGACGTTGAATGGCCTTGTTTCAAAGAATATATCCGATACATTGAACCTGCAATTGAATAATATAGAGATAGGTTATATATTCGATATTTTGAACGTGGAGAATGTTTATTTTGCAGGAAAAGCTACGGGTAAATTTAATATTTGTGACTTGCAGGGGAATCGGATGATTGATACGAACTTAAAGATAAAGAACTTCTCCTTCAACCAAGTGCCTTTGGGTGAGTTAAACTTGTTTAGTGCATGGGATGACGGGCAGCAAGGTATCCTTATGAAAGGGCAGATTTATAAAGATGATACGACGTGGACGGATGTAAATGGGTATATCTATCCGGTTCGTTCACCAAAGCGTGAACCGGGGTTGTCCCTGTTTTTCGATGCAAATGGTATCGATATCTCTTTTTTGCATCCGTTTATGGAGAAAATCGCAAGAGATGTCCGAGGCGAGGGCTTTGGGAATATTCATTTATATGGAGCATTCAATGCCTTGAATGTAGAAGGAGATGCGTTTGTCCGTAATGGAGGATTAGGTATTGATTTTTTGGATACTTATTATACTTTCTCTGATTCTGTCCATTTGGATAAAAATAGCATAAAGATTCGTAATCTGACACTTTATGATATGTATAATCATTCGGGAAGTGTAGACCTTACCGTTAATCATACTCATTTTAAGAATTTTGATTATCATGTTAATGTCCAAGCCGATAATATGCTGATGTATGATGTTTCAGAGAAGCATAATCCGATGATATATGGTACGGTATATGCTTCAGGTACAGCGGCTATTAATGGAAATAGCCAGATAATCAACTTCGACATCAATATGCAAAGCCGGCCTAATACGCATGTGTATTTGGACTTTATGAAGAATACTACTGCTGCCGATTATGATTTTATCACCTTTGTCAACAGGAGAAAGTTACATGAGGAGATGCTGAAGGAGCAAAACGAAGCCATAAGAGATTCGATGGCTCATGAACTATTGCGTATCGAAGGTGAGAGTGTGGAGATGCGGATGAACTTCCTTTTGGATATTACGCCGGATGCCAACATCGAAATCGTTATGGATCCAAATGCGGGAGATAGGATAAAAGGACGTGGAAATGGCAGTTTGCAAATCCAATATGGTAATCGTTCGGATTTGCGTATGTATGGTAATCTGACTATTCAGGACGGAAGTTATAACTTTAGTTTGCAGCAGATTATTCGGAAGGAGTTTAAGATACGGGATGGAAGTATGATAACCTTTAATGGTGATCCTTTCAATGCCAACTTGGATATTAATGCAATTTATAATCTGACTGCTAATTTAGGCGATTTAGATCAAAGCTTAGCGTTAGAGAGTCCGCGTACCAGTGTCCCGGTGAATTGCGTCTTGCTATTAAGCGGTATGTTGCGTCAACCTAATATTAACTTTGATTTGGAACTTCCCGGTTCGAATGAAGAGCTTGAAGAGCAAATGAAAAGTTTAATCGATACGGATGACATGATGACACGCCAGATTGTTTATCTGTTGGTCTTGAATAAGTTTTATACTCCGGATTATTATACCGGTACAAGTACGAATGAGTTTTCTTCTGTTGCTTCTTCTACATTATCGGCGCAGCTCTCCAGCCTGCTGAATTCGATAACCGACAAAGTACAGATAGGTACGAATATCCGTGCAGGTCAGGAAGGCGGAATCCAAGATACAGAGGTAGAGATGCTCCTCTCCAGCCAGCTTTTGGACAATCGCTTGTTGCTGAATGGAAATTTCGGATATAATAGGAATAATGCCACGCAGAAACAAGTCTTTATTGGTGAGTTCGACTTGGAATATAAGTTGACTCGTAGCGGAGATATTCGTCTGAAGGCTTATAACCATGCGAATGATATGTATCAGTACTTAAAGCAATCGTTGACGACACAGGGTGTTGGCATCACATTCAAGAAAGATTTTACGAACTTCTCCGAGCTTTTCCGACGCCGTATTCGTCCGTGGTCTTTTCTTTTGCCAAAAGATTCGACCGATCGGCAAGTGGATGAGGTAGAAAACAAGCAATAGGAGCATAGACATAGACAAAAGCTCTTTTGCTTGCCTGATAAAATCCTTTTCTTTATCGTAAAAAATGCCTTTCTTTATGATGGAAAATGCTTTTCATAGGAATGAAAAGAAAAATAAGTGAAGGATGTTTTGGCAGAAGGCTGGTAATGATGGGGTAAATCAAAAGGGAGAAGATGCGTTAAAAACCGATTTTTTTATTAATTTCGACGAAGGAAAGCCCAGTGAAGGATTTGGATAAAAGCAAATAATAAGGTACATTTGTCGAAGATTTATAAAATGCAATTATGAATAAAGTAAGCCATAAGAAAATAGGTGCGCATGTATCGGCTACGGGCGGAGTAGAGAATGCTCCTGCGAATGCCTATGCGATTGGTGCAAGAGCCTTTGCTTTGTTCACGAAAAACCAACGCCAATGGAAGTCGGCTCCGCTTTCTTCGAAGAGTATTGAGTTATTTAAAGAACGGTGTACGGAGTATGGTTATGCGGCAGGAGATATTTTGCCTCATGATAGTTATCTGATTAACTTGGGAAATCCGGAGACTGAAGGGTTGGAAAAATCGCGTGCCGCTTTCTTGGACGAGATGAAGCGTTGCGAGCAGTTAGGTTTGGACAGATTGAATTTTCATCCGGGAAGTCATCTGAAAAAGATAAGCGAGAAGGCGTGTTTGTCCAGAATAGCAGAGTCGATTAATTGGGCATTAGACCAGACATCGGGCGTAACGGCGGTGATAGAAAATACAGCAGGGCAGGGGACGAACCTCGGATATACCTTTGAACAGATAGCTGAGATAATAGCACAGGTGGAAGATAAGGCGAGAGTTGGTGTCTGTATTGATACGGCGCATACACTTGCTGCGGGTTATGAAATCCGAACGGAGGGTGGATTTGCCACGACGTTCAAGCATTTTGATGAAGTGATAGGTTTCTCTTACCTGAAAGGCATGCATATCAATGACTCGAAAAAGGAGTTGGCTACGCGCGTAGATCGGCATGATAGTGTAGGGAAAGGGGTAATGGGCATGACCCTGTTCAAGCTATTGATGAATGATGCCCGTTTCGATAATATTCCCTTGATTCTGGAAACGCCGGATGAGGAGTTATGGAAAGAGGAGATCGCAATGCTCTATTCATTGGAAATATTAGATTAAAAAAATAGTATGGAGTAATAATCATAGACTTAATAATAGATAAATGAAGAAATTTTGGATTAGCGTAGCCTTATGTTTGGGCATGGTTTCGACGAACGAAGCGGATGCTTGTACAGGTTTGTTAGTAGGAAAGAACGCATCAGCTGATGGCTCGGTAATGATTAGCTATGCAGCGGACTCTTATGCGTTGTACGGTGAGTTATATCATTGGCCGGCTGCAACCTACGAGGAAGGTACCATGTTGGAGATAAAGGAATGGGATACGGGAAAGCCATTGGGCATGATTCCGCAAGTACGCCAAACCTATTCCGTGGTAGGCAATATGAATGAGTATCAAGTGGCGATAACAGAAAGTACGTGGGGCGGACATCCTGAACTGGTCGACACGACGGGTATCATGGATTATGGGAGTTTGATATATGTAGCCTTGCAGCGTTCAAAGACAGCCCGGGAGGCAATTCGGGTGATGACTGATTTGGTAGCCGAACATGGCTATTACAGTAGTGGCGAGTCCTTCTCGATTGCGGATAAGAACGAAGTTTGGATTATGGAGATGATAGGTAAAGGTATCGGCAATAAGGGTGCGGTGTGGGTAGCCATTCGCATTCCGGATGATTGCATTTCAGCTCATGCCAACCAAGCACGTATCCAGCAAATCCCGTTCGATGATAAAGAAAATTGTCTTTACTCTCCGGATGTGGTATCATTCGCTCGGGAAAAAGGCTATTTCAAGGGCGAGGATAAGGACTTCAGCTTTGCTAAGGCATATAATCCTTATACATTCGGTGGATTGCGAGCTTGCGAGGCTCGGGTTTGGGCTTTCTTCAACAAATACAATAGCAATATGGGCAAATATATAGAGCTGGTAAAGGGAGATGTGAATGCTGAGCCTATGCCGCTTTACATTAAGCCAGACCGCAAGCTGTCTGTTACGGATGTGCGTGATATGATGCGCGATCATTACGAAGGAACGGAGTTGGATATGACTAACGACCCGGGTGCCGGACCATTTAAAACTCCTTATCGTTTCCGTCCTTTGAGTTATAAAGTGGATGGTAAGGAATATACTAATGAACGCCCGATTTCCACACAACAGAGTGGTTTCGTCATTGTTCCTCAATTGCGTAGCTGGTTGCCCGATGCCATTGGTGGCGTGCTTTGGTTTGCTGTGGATGATGCAAACATGACAGTTTTTACACCGATATACTGCTCTTCTATGGTGGTACCCGAATGTTATCGGCAAGGCAATGGAAGTATGATGGAATTCTCGTGGACTTCTGCTTTCTGGGTACGTAACTGGGTGGCAAATATGGTTTATCCGCGTTACAGCCAGATGATTGATGATGTACGCAAGGTGCAATCTGAACTGGAAAGCCGTTATATAGAAATGCTGCCGGCAATAGACAAAGCGGCATCCGAGCTTTATGCAAAAGACCCTCAGGAGGCTGCTAAGTTCCTCACGTGGTATAGCACGACTACTGCAGACGAGTCGGTGGCGTGCTGGCGGAAGTTAGGTGAATTTCTGATAGTGAAATACTCGGATGGGATTGTCCGCAAAGAGATAAACGGCAAGTTCCTCGATAACGGTTATGGCTTGGGAGCATTCCCCGATTCTCCGGGTTATAGTGAAGATTTCTATCGGGCTATCGTCAAAGAAGCCGGAGACAGATTCAAAGTAAAATAATTAATTTAAAAGTATAGTATATGAAAAGATTCTCTCTGGTAATAATCTGTATGATATGTGCCTGTACGCAGTTGTTCGCACAAACCAAACGCGGTGATTCCTCCTTCGGATTTAACTTAGGTTACGGGTTCGATTCGGAGAATGCCACTTTGGGTATTGATTATCGGTATAATCTGACAGATGAGGTGCGGCTAACGCCTTCGCTGACTTATTTTGTGAAAGCGGATGACCTTAGTGCAGTGACAATCGACCTGAACGCGCAATACGTGGTGAAGTTGAGCGATATGTTCGGATTCTATCCGTTGGCTGGCATCGACTTGTCGTTTTGGAAATGGCACAATGCGGGAGGTCATGTGAACGAATTTGGCAGGTATGATGACGACCATAATGAAATGCGACTTGGGGTGAACTTGGGTGTGGGCGGCGAAGTTTATGCCACCAAAGAGCTGACCATCGGTCTCGAGGCGAAATATTGCATTATCAAGGACCTTGACCAAGCATGGTTGGGGGTGCGAGTAGGATACAATTTTTAATTTGATTTTTCATTATTTTTTAGAGAAGGCCGTGCAGAGATGTATGGCCTTTTGCT
>CAZOKT010000025.1:0-17729 GCA_964580505.1 uncultured Parabacteroides sp.
TTTAGATGTATTTGATGAACTTCGCCGGAACGCCTCCTACAACAACGTTTGCCGGGATGTCTTTTGTTACGACCGCACCAGCGGCTACGACGGCGTTATCTCCGATGGTCACACCTTGCAGGATGGTTGCGTTCGAGCCCACCCATACGTTCTTTCCGAGCTGGATGGGAGCTGGATAAGTGGAGGCACGCTTTTCGGGAGCAAGTCCGTGATTGAGCGTAGCAAACACCACATTGTGTCCAATCTGGCTACCGTCTCCGATGGTTACGCCCCCGTGGTCTTGGAAATGACAGCAAGCATTAATGAAGACATTCTCTCCCACGTGAATATTCTTCCCAAAATCCGTGTAGAAAGGTGGGAAGACGCGCAGACTGCTCGGGACGGTGTAGCCAAAAAGTTCAGATAGGAGCGCGCGAACCTCGTCGGGCGTATGAAAAGCGGCGTTCAGTCGGAACGTAATGCGCCGCGCCTCGTCGCTCATCTCGTTCATCAATTGATGTATTTCCGGGGTGTCAAGCGGCTTTCTTGTCTCGACAAATTGTAAAAAGGATTCTATAGTCATTCTACGAAAATGTTAGGTTGTTTTTTCTTGCATACAAAAGTAGTGTTTCTCGCTGCAGACGGTCGTACAAATATTACAGAGGATTGTACCCTTTTTACAGTTTCCGCAAGGGGAAATGTACAAGTTCCGTATAAAATCATTACTTTTGTTTCGGATTCAATAAAAAGAAGCGTTATGGAGAATGTGATTCAATTGGACACGGTAGATAAGTATAACAAGCTGTTCGGGCTGGAGACTTTGCATCCGTTGGTAAGCGTGGTTGATTTGTCTGAAGCTACCGTCTGGCCGGCAAGAGCCACCTTTAATTATGGAGTGTATGCACTTTTCCTCAAAGACACCAAGTGCGGGGACATCCGTTATGGCAAGCAGACATACGACTATCAGGAGGGAACGATTACGAGTTTCGCACCGGGGCAGATTACCGAGACGGAGCTTCCGCAAGACGTAAAGCCGAAAGCGCGGGGTATCCTGTTTCATCCGGACTTGATAAAGGGCACTTCGCTGGGACAGGAGATAAAGACCTATTCGTTTTTCTCTTATGATTCGCGGGAAGCGTTGCACCTGTCGGACGAAGAGAAGCGCATTTTCCTTACCTGTTTAGATACCATCAAGCTGGAATTGACGCACCCGATTGACAAAATGAGCAAGCGCTTGATTGCCCGAAATATCCAATTGATGCTGGATTACTGCATGCGTTTTTACAGTCGCCAGTTTGTAACGCGCGCAAAGTCGAACAGAGATGTCCTGACAAGGTTCGAGGCTTTGCTCGACGAATACTTCCAAAGCGACAAACCACAGACGGAAGGTGTCCCGACGGTGCGCTACTTTGCCGACAAAGTCTGCTTGTCGCCCAACTACTTCGGCGATTTGATTAAGAAAGAGACAGGCAAGACTGCACAGGAGTACGTCCAAAACAAACTCATCGACACGGCCAAAGAGATGATTGCCGGTACCGATAAGACCGTAAGCCAGATAGCTTACGAGCTGGGCTTCCAATATTCGCAGCACTTCAACCGCATCTTCAAAAAGAACGTAGGCTATACGCCGAATGAATACCGGCGGATGAATTAAACGCTGTAGGGGAGTCTCTCGGCGAAAGGTCTCACTCGAAATCCGGCTCGCTGCCGGAGATATAACCGTTCATAATCGCATAAAACGTGAGACCCGATACCGTCTTGATTCCCAACTTGGCAGTGAGGTTCTTACGATGGGTCAGGACGGTATTCAAACTAATGTTCAAACAGTTGGCTATCTCCTTGTTTGTATGTCCACGCACGATATGTTGCAACACGTCGATTTCACGAACCGACAGGCCTTTGCTGTTTTCCTGCAAGGAAACTGCCGCCGGAAGGTCAGTCGCCAGTAACGGTTCCAATTGTTCTATCAGATTATCCAAAGGTGCGTGGGTAACGATGAAGTGCGGATGATAGGAGGGAGCATGGGCAACCTCCGCATGATGCGGCATGACAACGACGGTCTTTGTGCGCCGGGGCAGGAAGAAATCGATATGTTGCAGGAACAAATCGGCACAGATAAAGAAGAAGTCGAACGCATCTGTTGCCTTCCGGTTAAACTCCTCATAGCTCGAAAAGCAGGAAATCTGCAAAGGCGGGAAATACTCGTTCAGCAGATATTCCAAACCCAGCGCTTGCAACGTGTCAGGTAGAATGAGGGCAATTTGTCTGTCTCGCGGCATGGGTCAATGTTTATTTCTTCTGATGGGATTGCTCCATTCGGCGCACCATAGGTTGCAGGATTCGACATCGAATCCGGTTGTGCTGCTTCATATCTTTCTCTAAACTGCTGATAGCAAAAATAACGGCATAGCAAAGGTTCTCATTGTACTCGCCGGAGAGGTGCTTTATCATGATGCTTTTCAAGTCCACAAGCAAGGCCTCTGCGTTCTCTTCCTCTTCTTCTGCCGAGAGCGGGGCTTCTCCGTCGGAATCGGTAAGCGGATTCGCCGCAAGAGTCAGGCAGTAAGGAAACCATTCCTGCTCTTCTTTCTCAATCTGTGCGGTGAGCTGTTCCTTGAAAGAACGGAAAAACTTCCCGATAAGGGTGAGGGTAGTATTGCCGGAGTTGCTCTTGGCGATGAAGGCTTCCAGGTGGCGAGCAATGTTAGGTAGTTGGTTTCGCAGGTAATATTGGTTAGTCTTGTGCAGATAGTCAATGATTTGTGAAAGATGAAACGCCTTGAGCCGCTTTTCCGGAAAGTACTCTTCGTGGAGGAACGTATTGATGATGATAAGGACAAAATCCGTATCCAGCTGATGTTCCTCGCATACTTGGCGGATGGATTTATCCTTCAATCCCAACCGAATTCCCAACCGATTAATCACAGGAATAAGCGAGGTGTGCGCTTCCACGACCTCGCTCATCCGTATACTTGCTTGAATTAAAGACATATTTCAGGCCTCTTCCCATTGTTTGCGCAGCAGGTTCAGTGCGTTTACTACCGCAGCGGCTCTGTCTTCGCTCTGGCAACCGCACTCGAAGCTGACGTACTTATCGTACCCGATAGCCTTCAGTCCTTTGAAACCTTCCACGTAATTGTCTGCTTCCCCGTCTTCGCCAGGCATACTGCGCCGCTTCAAGCTCGCCACGTGCACGTGCTGTAGATATTCTCCTGCCGAGATAAACGCGCCCATGTCGGAAGTTTCTTCCCACGACATGTGCCAGAAGTCTCCCATACAACGGACACCCGGATTATTGATGTCGCGACAAAGCGACGCGGCGTCGGCAACAAGGCGCAGATAGAAGGCTTCCTTGCGATTAAGCGGCTCGAAGATAACCGTCGTCCCGTGCTGCTGAGCAAAATTTCCTAACTCCGTAAATTGTTCGCACAGGAAGTCTCTTGTCTCCTGCGTATGCGGCATACAGGGCTTTTGTGCGTTGAACGCCGGAACGATGATTACACCTACCGAGCCCAATTCGCCGGCCGCCGCAAGAATCTCTTTCATCGTATCCATACATTCCTGACGGACTTTCGCTTCGGTCGAGAGGATAAATCCTTTGAATCCTGCGCAGATGGCACTAATCTTGATGTTACGTCCGCTCAGCGCCTGCTGCAATTCGTTTACCCGTTTAGCCAAATCTCCGCCACCTGGTTCGAGACCGACTACGCCGTTCTGCTCCATGAAGTCCAATTTCTCGTTCAGACTTGCGCCCGGAGCCACGCTCTCTTGCAGGGAAAGGTTCAGTTGGGCGGTCGGCTTATATCCGATTCCTGCGGAGCTGACTGCCGAAGACGCCGCCTCGCATGCCGAGTTTTTTCCGCTGCACGCAGCAAAGGTCGTACCGCCTATGGCCATAGTGGCACCGGAAAGCCCCACCTTCAGAAAATTTCTTCTATTTAATGTCATGACTTTTGAGCTTTATTATTTTTTATCAATCGGTGTACCCGGAACAGGAACGACGAATCCTTTCATGTCCATCTTCCCTAAGTTCAAATCCTTCGGTGTATAGTCTAATGCTGAAGCGGTCATAGCTTCCCACGTAGTCTCCGCACCAGTGTAAGCCGATTCGCGTCCCATAATTGCCGCCATATTGGGAACGGCCGTTTCCGTTGCCTGCTCTATCGGTTTGTTTGCCCGGATGCAATTAATCCAATTCACGTGTTCAAGGGTGTAAGGGTCAGTCTGCTTGTACGTATTCTTTTCGGCATCGTAATCATATTTCCAAAGGACATTGCCCGCCAAATCCTTGATTTCCATCGTCGAGCTATCCCACGAACCTCTTGTTCCCTGAATAAATTCGCTTACATTGTTGGCACACCCGTCTATCTGACGGCACATGCTATGCAGATGAATGCCGTTTTCCATCGTGAAATCGACGCTGAAGTTGTCGTACTGGTCGCCCGTCAGACGACGTTGGCGAGAACCGAAACCGACAGCTTTTACCGGCTTCAATCCACTGAACCATGTAAAGACATCGATGTTATGCACGTGCTGTTCTACGATATGGTCACCCGAAAGCCATTTCCAGTTTACCCAGTCTTTAATCATCCATTCACAATCACTCCATCCGGATTGCCGCTCGCGATACCATAACATATTCTGGTTCCAGTACACAATGCCCCCCGTAATCTCGCCAATCATGCCTTCCATTACCTTTTTATAAGATTCCACATAGCTGCGCTGATGGTGGCGTTGCGTTCCGGTTATGACGCACAGGTTCTTGGCTTGTGCCTGCTTTGCGGTAGCCATGATGGTACGATAACCTACGGCGTCCACACAAATCGGTTTTTCCAAGAAGCAGTGTTTGTTCTTTTCTACCGCATATTTGAAATGTTCGGGACGGAAATAGGGCGGCGTGGCAACGATAACGACATCGACGTCGCTGTCGATTACCTGCTTGTATGCCTCCAAACCGACGAAACGCTTATCGGCCGGGATGTCAATGCCCTTTTCCTGTTTCAGCTTGTCCGCCAGTTCGTCTACCCTTTCCTTAAATGTATCTCCTAAAGCCGTGACAGTAACGCCGTTGGCCGCTGCAAGGAAGTTGAATGCAGCTCCCGAGCCCCGTCCGCCGCATCCTATGATTCCGGCTTTCAGTTCCTTTCCGTCGGTGGCAAAGTCGGGCAGTTCCGGAATATAATAAGAGCCGGGCTCTTTCAATGCCTTTGCTGCATTCGAGCCGGAGTTGCCTCCTCCGCCGCAAGAAGTTAATACCGTTGCGGCGCTACCGCCGCCAATTGCACTCAGGGCGCCGGCCATTGCCGTACTCTTCAAAAATGACCTTCTACTTATTCCTCTGTTCTTTTCCATAAATATAGTTGTTTAGTCAGCAATTAATACTTATTTGATTTCTGTTTATTTCTCGTATTCGCAAACTACGCGGAAGCCGATACCTTTAATGTCCGAATACCACCAGATGCTCTTGGGTTGCTGGGGGTCGGTCTTGAGCCAAGCATCATGCTGGGTATGCGAGCGCGCCGCACAGCGGACTTCGGAGGCATCCGACGTATAATTCCCGCCGCGTACCACCCATTCGTCGCCTTCCGTAGAGAGCGGATCGGTTACGTTGTCTCCGCTTTTCCTGTATGCTTCGGGGTCATACTTATCAGCACAATATTCCAGTACGTTACCTAACATATTCTTCAAGCCGAAAGGATTCACCTTTACTGCCGAGGGTTCTTGCGTTTTGTTTTGACTGTTCTTCGCATAGATAACGTAAGAGCTGATGCTATCTGTCTTTGCATCGAAGAATTTGCGCCAGAATCCGATGTCGGAGAAGTCTTTCGGGTTTCCGTTGAAGAAGTAAGGTGTCTCGCTTCCTCCGCGGGCAGCATATTCCCATTCGGCTTCGGTCGGCAGGCGATACGTCTTGCCCGTTTTCTTCGATAACCACTGGCAGAAGGTTTCGGCGGCATAATGGGTCATCGTGATGGCCGGCCTATCTCCACTGCCCCAGCCCTGATCCGGGAATCCGAAAGGAGGAGTAGGTCCTGAGATGGCATCTACGTCCGGATTGCGGCTGTTGTTGGCATAAACGGTCTCGGGCGGCGTGCGTCCTTCACTCATCGTTTGGGCAAAGAATGCCCAATATTGTTCCCATGTTACCTCTACTTCTGCCATGAAGAAAGGACTGACGGTTACGGTTCTGACCGGTGATTCGTCCGGCTGGTGGAAAGGTTCGTTTTCGGAGCTTCCCATTTTAAACGTACCACCCGGTATGGCAATCATGTTGAATGACACCATCGTACCCGGAATCTGCTCTGTGAAATTGGAGAAGGAAGTAACCGGCGTGGCTTCTTTATAGTACAGGCTCGTATCAATTACGGTTGCTATTCGGCTGCCGGGTATTCCCGTCATCTGCGCATGCGAGTAATTCGGATTGTAATGCCCTGCATCCAAGTGGCAACTGATGCACTGCAAGTCCAGCTTTTTTTCGTTCTCCTCATAATACAAGTGGGCAGTTACGCCATCGTCAGTAATCCCTTCGGGGAAGAGATTTTGGTGGCAATCCTTGCACGATTCGTTAGGAATATAGCGAACGGCGTGCTCCAATTCGGATTTCATTTCCCAGTTGAAGTCCGCACTGTCCTTTGTCAGGTACGACCATACGTCTTTTAATCCTAATTTCATCTTGGCCGAATAGTGCGCCACTGTCTGGGATTGGGGCGGAAGGTGGCACGCAACGCAATGGGTCGTAACGCCGCTTCCGTTATTCACATGTTTCGATAATTTCCAACTGTCATAGACATGCGGATGGACATGGCACATCATGCACGACTCGTCTGACGAGAAATATACCGATGACTGATATGCTCCTATCGTTATTCCTACTCCCAATGCCAAACCCAGCAATAAGATAAAAGACTTCTTTTTGAGAAGATTCTCTTTCCTGCCCGGATGTGTATATTGTTTCATTTTCCCGCTTGTATTAAAAAGGTCTCTTTTTTATTAAGTCTGAAAAAGCCGTTTGCAAAAATTAATCTGCATCTCTTGTGTACGTACTTGTACAAATCGGGACTAAAAATACAATATTCCGTAATAATAGGAAACTTTTATCAGTCGTTTAACATAAAATAACCAACCCATCGTTCCTTACCTCTTCCCGTATTTATGCCCGACAATCCTGCCGAATAAGCCTATGTTTGTCGGGGTTTGTAACTAACTTTGGATACGTTTGCGGGTCAGGGTTTTAGGAAATAAAAGTAATTCTTAAGACAAATGTTATCCTTTCTACTTCCAAAAAGAACGAAAAAAAGTAAATTTGCAGGGTCGAATCATCAAATAAGTAATACAATTGAAAATGAAAGGAAAAATACGAATCGGACTCTTCTGCGCTATCATCGCGACAAAGAGTGCTGTGGCGGGAACACCCGAACGGCTTCCGGGATATGTCCAAGCGGAGAAATTCACGCAAGAGAAAGTAGAAAAGATGCTGTTTTCGACGACGGTCGACCCGCATTGGTTTCAGCAAGGAAACTGTTTCTGGTACAGCTACAAGACGAGTGAGGGGCAAAAATGGTACGTGGTCGACCCCTCGGCACGGACAAAGAACCAGCTTTTCGATCTGGACGCGCTGGCAGCAGAAATCACCACCATCATGAAAGACCCTTTCACTGCCGAGCAACTTCCGATACAGAAACTGGAAGCGCAGGCCGACGGGCGGACATTTACGTTCCAAATCACCTCCTCGCAGGATGCACACAAGGATTCTACCAACAAAAAGGGGGGAGGGACGAAGAAAAAGGTCTATTACTTCTCGTATGATTATCCTACCCGCAAGCTGAAATGGCTGGAGGAACAGACGAAAGACAAGAAGTATCCGGAATGGGCTTCCTTCTCTCCCGACGGACAAACCATAGTCTATGCCAAGGATTTGAACCTATATAAGATGTCGAGAGCCGACTACGAAAAATTGCGGGAAGACGAGAACGACAGCACCGTCGTGGATATTCCGCTGACAACGTTCGGTGTGAAGGACTTCGGTTTCGGGCAGCCCTACAGTCTGCTCAACACGGATACGCTCTGCAACGGCAAAAGGAAAGCGGTGAGAGGTATCGTGTGGTCTCCAGATTCCAAGTACTTTGCGGTGAATATCTCCGATAACCGGCAGGTAAAAGAATTGTGGGTTATCAACTCGATGGCAGCACCTCGCCCCACTTTGGAGACGTACAAATACCAGATGCCGGGCGAAAAGGAAGCGCCGATAGAGCATCTTTACCTGTTTGACGTGGCGAACAATTCGTATAAGGAGATAAGGACGGAAGCCTTTAAAGACCAGACGCTGCGCCTCGCAAGGAAGCCTCGCCTCCAGAAGGAGCGTGATGCGCACGAAGTCGCAACGGAATGGCTGGGCGATGCCAACCATTTCTACCTGACACGTTCGAGCCGCGACCTGCATCGCATAGATATTTGTTCGTACACCCTCGGCGAAGATACGATCCGTCCACTCATCCAAGAACGGATGAACACCTATCAGGAGGTGCGCCCTTTGGCTATCTTGAATGGCGGAGAAGAGCTGGTTCAATGGAGCGAACGGGACGGTTGGGCGCATCTCTACCTATATGACGGGCAAGGGAACCTGAAGAATCGCATCACACAAGGTTCGTGGCACGTCGACCAGATAGTAAAAATCGACGAAAAGAACCGCATCGTCTACTTTCTCGGTAACGGGCGCGAAGAAGGAGAGAACCCGTATTACGAGCATCTCTATCGTGTAAATCTTGATGGCAGCGGCTTAAAGCAGGTAACTTCGGGCAACTATTTCCATGACGCAAGCATCGACGATGACGCACGGTTCGTCGTTGACAATTATTCGCGCGTCAATACCATTCCGAAGACGGATTTATTGGATAACAACGGAAAGAGAATCATGACCCTCGAAGAAAGCGATTTTTCGCAATTACTGGCAGCCGGCTACCGCTTTCCGGAGCCCTTCAAGGTGAAAGCTGCCGACGGAATCACTGATTTATACGGGGTAATGTACAAACCTTTCGACTTCGACTCTACAAAGGTGTATCCGATTATCGATTATGTCTATCCCGGTCCGCAGGTTGAAGCCACGGTTTATCCGTTTACTTGCATGAGTGTACGGACAGACAGACTGGCTCAGGCTGGATTTATAGTCATTACCGTAGGCAATCGCGGCGGACATCCCAGCCGTTCGAAGTGGTATCATAATTACGGTTACGGTAACTTGCGCGATTACGGCTTGGCCGACCAGAAAAAAGCTATCGAGCAATTGGCGAATACCTATAAATATATAGACATAACGCGCGTAGGAATCCACGGACACTCCGGCGGCGGATTCATGTCTACTGCCGCCATCCTGCAATATCCTGACTTCTTTAAGGTAGCAGTGTCCTGTGCGGGCAATCATGACAACCGGATTTATAATCGCTGGTGGAGCGAAACGCATCATGGAGTAAAGGAGGAAATCTCGGAAAAAGGAGATACAACCTTCCTGTACTCCATCAAGACAAACGAAGAAATAGCCAAGCAACTGAAAGGACACCTGCTGCTTGTCCACGGAGACATAGACAACAATGTGCATCCGGGCAATACGCTTCGTGTCGTAGATGCGCTGATTCGTGCAGGAAAGCGGTTTGATATGCTGATGCTTCCGCAGCAACGTCATGGATTCGGCGACATGAACGAGTACTTTTACTGGCGGTTGGTGGACTATTTCTCCAAGTATCTGCTCGGAAAGCAGGAAGAAAACATAGATATTCCGAAGCGGTAAAAAGACAAGACGATGGAGCTGCACATAAAGAATATGGTCTGTCCGCGTTGCATCATGGCCGTCGATGACATCCTGAAGCAATTGGATTTGCAGCCGCTCTTGGTAGAGTTGGGGCGGGTTGTTATCGACCGTGCCATTACGGAGACGGAAAAAACGGAGCTACAGAAGCGGCTGAAAGCAGTCGGCTTTGAGCTGATAGACGATAAACGTGTGCAGCTTTCCGAACTGATAAAAAGCAAAATCATAGAATTAGTCCACTACCAAAACAGCAGTTTGAAGGTCAATTTGTCGGCCTATTTATCGGAAACGTGCCGGTATGATTACAGCTATTTGAGCAAACTCTTCTCGGAAGTGAACGGAATTACCATAGAGAAATACGTCATTGCCCAAAAGATTGAACGTGTAAAGGAACTATTAGGCTATGGAGAACTCTCGTTGAATGAAATCGCCGAGCAGATGAATTACTCCAGTACTGCCTACCTCAGCCATCAGTTCAAGTTGGTTACGGGATTAACTCCCAGCCAATTCAAACAACAGACTGCGCAAAAACGCAAACCTTTAGACAAAATCCTGTAAATCCTTTCCAGAATTCTGTAAGCAAATCTCGTCAGGTTTCCGTTACCTTTGCCTCTGCAAATTAAAAAAGGAGCAGATAATGGAACAGAATAAAACCGTCAAACAGACTTTTCCGGTGTTACAGATGAGCTGCGCCGCCTGCGCCACGCGCGTCGATAAAGCCTTGAACAGCCAGCAGGGGGTGTGTGAAGCGTCGGTAAACTATGCGGCTGCCACAGCTACTGTGGCGTACAATCCGCAGCAATGCTCTCCGGAAACGCTGCGCACGGCCGTTCGGAATGCGGGCTATGACCTCATCATTGACTTGGATAAGCACACGGAAAAGGAGGTAGAGGACATCTACATCGCGAACTATCGGAAGCTGAAACGCCGTACTCTTTGGGCAATCGCGCTTGCGCTGCCGGTGGCAGTCATCGGGATGTTCTTTATGGATTTTCCGTATGCCAACTACGTCATGTGGATACTCTCCACGCCTGTCGTTTTCTGGCTGGGGAGGAGTTTCTACATCAATGCCTTTAAACAGTTAAAACACTGGGCAGCAAATATGGACACGCTGGTAGCAAACAGCACCGGAATTGCCTACCTTTTCAGCCTGTTCAACCTCTTTTTCCCGGAGTTCTGGCTGAGCAGGGGCGTACAACCTCACGTGTACTTTGAAGCTGCCAGCGTAATAATCGCTTTTATCTTGCTGGGCAGATTGTTGGAACTGCGGGCAAAAGGGAATACGACCACCGCGATAAAGAAACTGATGGGGCTTCAGCCTAAAAACGTTACCGTAATCTCCGAAGAAGGAAAGTCGCAAGAGATACCTATCGAGAAGATACGATTGAATGACCTTATTCTGGTGAAACCGGGCGAGCGGATAGCAGTAGACGGAATCATTGTGGAGGGAAGCTCTTACGTCGATGAGAGCATGCTGAGCGGAGAGCCCATCCCTGTCAGGAAACAGGCGCAGTCTCATGTCTATGCCGGAACGATTAATCAGAAAGGAAGTTTCCGCTTTCGGGCGGAAAAGGTGGGAAGCAACACGCTTTTGGCGCATATCATCCGTCTGGTACAAGACGCGCAGGGAAGTAAAGCGCCCGTACAAAAGCTGGTGGACAAGGTAGCTTCGGTGTTCGTGCCCGTGATTATGCTCATCGCGCTCCTCAGCTTCGTGGCATGGTGTCTCCTCGATTCGGTGAATGGCTTTACACATGGTCTTCTGGCGGCCGTTACGGTTTTGATCATCGCATGTCCCTGTGCATTGGGATTGGCCACTCCAACGGCGATTATGGTCGGCATAGGAAAAGGAGCGGAGTCGGGCATCCTGATTAAAGATGCTGAGAGTTTGGAAATCGCCCGCCAGATTGATACGGTTGTTCTGGATAAAACGGGGACGATTACGGAGGGAAAGCCGGTCGTTACGGATTTAATCGGACTGGAAGATGCGCCGCTTCAGGATGTTTTCTACAGTTTAGAGAAACTCTCCGAGCACCCGTTGGCGGAGGCTATAACCGAAGCCTTGTCCGGAAGGGAACTACCTGTCGGGCAATTCGAGAGCTTGACGGGCAGAGGAGTTCGGGGGATTGTCGGAGGAAAAACGTATGTGGCCGGTAATAGCGCGCTTTTGTCGGAAATGCAAATCGCCGTGCCTGCTGAGAAGCGCTCCCTTGCGGAAAGACTGACGGCCGATACCAAAACGGTCATTTGGTTCGCCGATTCGGAGAGAGTATCGGGACTGGCGGCGATTACCGACCGCATCAAAGAGACCTCTGCCGCTGCCGTGCGGGAACTCCGGAGGATGGGAATCGAGGTCTGTATGCTGACCGGAGACAACCGAGTTACCGCCCGGACAATTGCCGAAAATGTAGGTGTCACGAATTTTGAGGCGGAAGTGCTCCCGCAAGAAAAGGTGGAATACGTCCGCACGTTGCAGGCTAAAGGACGGCGCGTGGCGATGGTGGGTGACGGAATCAACGACAGTGCTGCACTGGCGCAGGCAGATTTGAGCATAGCGATGGGAAGGGGAAGCGACATTGCCATGGACGTAGCAAAGATGACCCTTATCTCTTCCGACCTGATGAAGATACCGGTTGCCATCCGACTGTCCGTATTAACCGTCCGAACGATTCGTCAGAACCTCTTCTGGGCTTTCATCTATAACCTGATAAGTGTCCCCATTGCCGCCGGAATCCTTTATCCTCTCAACGGCTTCCTGCTGAATCCGATGATAGCCGGTGCCGCCATGGCAATGAGTAGTGTGAGTGTAGTGACGAACAGTCTCCGCCTGAAAAACAGAAAGCTTCAAACGGAATATCCGATGTCTAATATAAAAACAAGCAAAACGATGAAGAAAGAGTACACGATTGAAGGCATGATGTGCAACCATTGCCGGATGCATGCCGAGAAAGCACTGAATCAGTTGGATGGCGTAACGGCTACGGTTTCGTTGGAGCCGCCGGTTGCCGTCATCGAGTTTGCCGAGGGCGAAAAAACGCTTGCCGAGCTCCAAGCCGCTTTGGATGCGGAAGGATTTACCATCAAGGAGAAGTAAGGCGCCGCTCTGAGGCTTGAAACTGTTACCCCGTCCTCTGTTGGCAAGGCAGACGGCGGGGATTTTTACGCATTTTTTACCCACGGAGAGCCTGCGAAATGAAAAATACTTCTAACTTTGCCCTTCAATAACTATTTTAAACCTTAGAAAATGAATACAAGAAGTTTATGCAAAATACTGTTGTTGTCCTTTGGTTCGATTTGCTTCGTCGCCTGCGGAGATGACAATGACCCGATTTCGCTGATTAACACACTGGGAGACGAAACGCTGATAGACCTTACGAGCAACACCTTGACGCTCTCGCCTTTCAGTGAAGGAGAGTCGTTTTACATCAATGGCGGGGACGGTGCGTACACGATTGACAACAGCAATGCGAGCGTGGTGAGCTATGCATACGACGGACGGACGCTGACCCTCATTCCTTTGTCGCAGGGAAGTGCCGTCATCACGATACAAGATCGCGACAATAATACCTACCAGCTTCAAGTTGTGGTGGCATACCCGACGGAATCGTTCGAGGTAGTGAGCGTAGACGCAGAGGCCATCGGCAGCGAACTGACTCAGATGGAAACGACGCTGTTGGAACAACAAATGGTAAACGACCTTTACGTGGGCGTAGGCGGGGAGTTCCGTTTCACTTATACGGTGGCAGACAGCACACAAGGGGAGCTGGAGATGCTGCCTGCAGGGAGCGTACTGTCGCTGAAAGGGGTGTTCCAATCCGCCACGAAGTATTTCGACACGGGAGTGCGTTATACGGAGATTACCGTGAGCCTCACTTCGGGTGCGAACGCGGTGTATGCCTGCTATCCTGCCGATGCCGATTCAACCTACACGCTGGCGCAGGATGTAACCGAGCTTTATCAGGGCACCTATCCGAAGGTAGAACAGGCCGTCACCTATCAGAATATCCGTTAAACCGCCCGGCAGCACGCCAGAAAGCGAAAAACAGCTCGGCATAAAGCGCGGGAAATCGGCTTTAAGCCTTCACACCAAGAAGAAGCCGTACACTGAAAAAGGGGAGCAAAAAGGGAGATTTACCCCTCAGAAGGAGACAGAAGGCAAGGGATAAAGGTTTGCCAGAACAGCCGTTTGCGTCCTTTGTTAAAGGAATGGCATCCCATAGGCAACTGCTTATGAATCTGTTCGAAGCATACGCGCGGTTTAAGGTCGAACGCGAATCGTAGCGCCTCCGCTTCGGACGGATAACAGAACTCCTTCGGAACGAACGCCCAAAAGACGTCTTCGTTGAACATCGGGTCGGTTTGCGCATTGAAGAAGGCAATTTCCCGCTGATACTTGTCGCAAGCAGCAATAAACGAACCGACCCGACGGAGGCACAAGCCCCCATTTCCGACCCGTCCGCACAGTTGGTGGCGCGATTTCCGTCCGGAGAGTTTCAAGAAAAGCAGATACAATTGCCAGAACGGCTTCAGCGGAAAGTGGGTATAACGTGAGCGCGTCGGCCAGGGAGCGGCAATAAGGTCGTACCCTTTTGCGCACCATGAGGAGAGCTCATCGCGGAATATCCAAGCGTCGGTGTGGCAAATCAGGATATATTCCGCGTCGGCAAAGTGCATGTAGAACGCTTTGGAGCGCATCATTGCATTGTAGCCTGCGATGCCGTGCTCGGTACCGAGCCATTCCGGAGAGACTTGCAGGATATGCGCTTTCGGGTAACGATTGGCATACCAGTGGGTATCGATGTCGAGAGGAGCGACGAACGTGAACGGATAGGCTGCGAGTTTTTCCACATTGTTTGCTAATGCCGCCTCTTCCTCATTCTCTAATTTTTCTTTATAAACGGGGACTATCACCCTGACTAACTGCTTCATCGAATCAAATTTGCTTTAAGCATTTCTTTATTTTCTCCATGAGAGAGGGATGCCAGCTGTGCTCGCAGAGGTGGATAGCATAGCTTGCCTGCGTTACCTCATGCTTGTTTCCGGCAAATATTTCCGAGCGGAAAATTTTCATGTTGCCCGCCAAATCCTGGTCTTTGTCCCAATAACGGAAGCCGTGCTTCTCTGCTATGCGGGCATAGATATAGGGCGAAAGGACATCGGTAGCCAGCGAGCCGTCCGGACGGATAAAGTGTTTGTCTGCATACCAGTCAAGTATTTCTTTCAGGAAAGGACATCCTGCCTGCGCTCCCATGACGGCAGCCTGGATTTGCATTCCTGAAATATATCCTTTGCAAAGGCGTGTACCATCAGGTGAAATAGAATGAATTGATCCTGTTTTTTCCAGTTGACTGGGGTGGTGCTCCAGACTGGATATAAAGTTATATTCCAAGAAGTCATCGAAGCGTTTCAGTACTTTTACATCCGAGTCCAAATAGAATCCGCCTTCGGTATAAAGCGCATAGACACGGATATAATCTGATGCAAACGCCCACTTGCGTGCCTCGACGGCCTCCTTTACATAGTCGGGAGCGCTCTCGACATCGAAGTTCATCCGGTTCCAGTGTTTGATTTCATAGTCGGGCATGATGCGCTCCCACGTCTTCATGCAGGATTTAATCTTAGCCGGATAAGGATCGTTGCTCAGCCAGCAAAAATGGATAACCTTAGGTATCATGTTTCATGTATTTAAAGAGTTGTTTCATCTTTTGTTTGCGCGCCTGACGTTTTTGCTCCTTTTGCCATAATCGGAAGATGCGAAGCTTTATCTCCTTTGCTTCCCAACAACGCGCGCGAAGGTAGGCATCAATTATATATTCGAAAAGGTCTTGACGGACGGTTATCGTGCACAAGTTTTTCAGGAGCATGTCATCATTGCCCAAATCGCGCCCGACGAAGACCGTCCGATTAATGTCGAGAACCGTGAATACATAGCGGGAATCCTTATCGAGGTGGTAGAGAAAATTCCCCAAATTCAGGTCTTTATGCAAAATACCCGCATTGTGCATCTGTACAATCTGGGCAGCCAAGCCGGAAGCCAACAGGCGGTCATAATCCGCCACCGGTACCAACGCATCGAATACCCGCGCATCCGGCGAAGCGATACAGACGAAGTAACCTACCGTAAACAAGCCATGCTCCTGCTCTTCGATGTAGGCAATCTCCTCCGGCGTGCGGATGCCCCTTTTGCGATACGCCTTCGCGTAGAGGAAAGCTCGTTCCGCTTTGGTCTTTCGGAAGAAAGTATAAGCTATCTGCTGAACAGGATTCGCCCGTTTGAACCGCTTCACCATCACCGGCACACCCTGAAACAGGAAACGACGCAGCGTATTGCGTCCGGCATAGACCAGCTCCCCCTCGCCAGTTTCAAAGAGCTTCGGGACGGAACGTATCTCACTTTCCAGATACTGATAAGGCGCTGCAAGGATTATCTTCATGAGGTTATTCTTTTCTATTGACTAACGATTGGTAAAGTTGTAGTAACTGGCGGGCTTGCACCTTGTCGGAGAAGCGTTGCACATACGCCTTGCCTGCCTGTACCATTCTCTGCCGAAGTTCCGGATTCTGCAGTATTTGGTTCACGGCGATGGTTATATCGTCAGGCATATCCGGGTCGATATAGATAGAATCCGGACCACCCGCCTCCTCCAAACAAGAGCCTTCTGCGGCGATAACCGGCACCCCCGAATGCAACGCCTCGATAATCGGGATGCCGAATCCCTCGTAATAGGAGGGATAAACAAACACCTCCGCCATCTGATAGACCGCAGGAAGGTCATCGAAGGCAACGTCATGCAACATATGAACCCGCTTTTCCAATCCCTGCATTGCGCTGTAAACCTGAATCTTCTGCGCATATGGAGTAGGACGGCCTACGAGTACGGCATGTATCTCCTGCGGAATTTCGAACATAGCTTGTACGATACGAAGGGCGTTCTTCCTTTCTTCGATGCTGCCCACGTTTAGAATGTAGCGTTCGGGCAGCTGGTATTTCCGACGAACTGCTGCCTTTTTCTCCTCGGAAACCGGACGGGTAAAGGAAACATCGCACCCTTGATAGATAACCTGTATCTTCTTTTCCGGAATTTGAAAGAAGTGCATGATGTCACGCTTGGTACATTCGCTGACGGCCACTATCGCATCTGCCTCCTGACATGCCTTGCGAAACTTATAAGTATAGATACGTCGGTCAATGGGTTTGTAGTACTTCGGATAACGCAGAAATATCAAATCGTGCAGCGTGACCACACTTTTTGCGCCAGACCTCCGGATATTCAGCGGAAGCTCATTGCTCAATCCGTGATAAATATCCACTCCGTCTTTTGTGAGCTGGGCAGAGAGTCCCCACGAGCGCCATACCGCACCCATCTTTTGCCACGCCCCTTTTGCATACACCTGCTTTAATCTGGGAGCTTGTCCGAGCATTGCGTCAAAAGGCTTGCTTTGGAATGCTTTCGGTGCATACAATATATATTCATTTTCCGGATGGAAACGGCACAGCATCCCGATGATGTACCGGCTGTAATTCCCCAGCCCCGTGAAGTTCTGCACAGCCCGTTTTCCGTCAAAGCCTATCCGCATCGTTTACAAAGCTTGTTTCAACGCCTGCGCCATCTGGTCAGGACAGGATGTTCCCTTACCACGACAGTCGATTCCTTCCATACGCCGGATAGCTTCTTTCACCGGCATTCCTTTAATCAGCGAGCAGATACCTTTCAGGTTCCCGTCGCATCCACCTATCACCTGCGCTTGTTCGATGCATCCGTCCGCTATGTCTAACAGCATCATCTTCGAGCAAACGCCTCCTTGCGGGATATAGGTTATTCGTTTTTTCTCCATTTTATATGTCTTGATAATCTGAATTGCAAAGATACGAACTAATTTTTACATGGCATAGCGCAAACCTATGCCAAGCAGGGCAAACGCATCTAATTCTGCGTAAAAGTTCAAGTTC